>JAFMRP010000600.1 GCA_017354095.1 Ktedonobacteraceae bacterium | reverse complement strand
TTACAACAGCGGGCTGGACTCCCACATGAAGTTGAAGAACATAATGGGGTAGTAATGGATGGCACGGAGTTGGCAGACGGCGAGATGGCCACCACATGAAGCAAAGGGCAAGTGGGATGAGGGCACGCGAGGCTGGCGCCCGCGTGCCGGCCCCCCACAAGGGAGGGCCCTACATTTCCGGTGGGCACGAGAGAGGCGGGGCAAGGGCAGGGTCTGGTGGGAGGCCTATCGGGTCCCCGCTAAAGCGGGCGGCTGCACTGGGATTGGGTTGGGTCAGCAGAGGGACGGGATCAGCCTACGGGGTTTCATTCGTTGCCTGTATACCGCGATACATTTTTAAAGTTCATCAGGTTTTTGTATTTTCGCCAAGATGGCTGGACCTGGATGTTTTGATCTGTTATTTTGGGAGGGGGATTGTTGAGGAAGGGCGGGTTGTGTTGTCAATCAGAGGGAAAGCTTCTTCATTCATGAGAAGGGTTATTTATGGAGCGAACGGAACGGGTTAAAGAGTACTTGCGAGCAGTCCCCAAGGTGGAACTGCATGTTCATTTAGAGGGGTCTATTCGAGCGGAAACACTGCTGGCGCTGGCAAAGCGCAACAGGGTAGCCCTGCCAGTGGCAACGGTAGAGGAGGCCCGGCAGTGGTTTGCGTATCGCGATTTCGCGCATTTTGTAGAGATCTTTGCCACTGTCTCCACTTGTCTGAAGACGGCTGAGGATTATGAGCTCATTGCCTACGAGTTTGGAGCGGAGATGGCACGGCAGCATGTGCGCTATGCCGAAGTGACCTTCTCAGCGAGCATGCACGGTTTTACGCTGGGCATTCCGTTTGATACGTATTTTCGTGGATTGCAGCAGGGACGGGCGCGAGCAAAGGTAGATTTTGGGGTTGAGATGCGCTGGGTCTTTGATATTGTACGGGCGGCAAGGGATGGGAGGCTGGTTGAGCGGGCGGACTATACAACAGCTTTAGCCCTGGAATGCCGGAGAGAGGGAATAGTGGCGCTAGGACTGGGAGGAAGCGAGGCTAAAGGGCCACCAGAGCTTTTCACACGCTGGTTTGAAAAGGCGAGGGCGGAGGGATTACACAGCGCGCCGCACGCGGGAGAGACAATGGGACCAGAGAGCGTCTGGGTCGCGCTGCAGCAGCTTGGGGCTGAGCGTATCGGACATGGAGTGCGATCTATTGAAGATCCGCGGCTGGTAGCGCACCTGGCGCAGCAGCAGATTCCCCTGGAGATCTGCCCGTGTAGTAACGTCTGCCTGGGAGTGTATCCCAGCCTGGAAGAACATCCATTACCGCGGCTCTACAAGGCAGGGGTACCGTTCTCGGTAAACTCCGACGATCCGCCGTTGTTCAATACGACGTTGAATGATAATGTCTATGCTCTGTATGAGCCCCTACACCTCTCGTTCGAAGCTATTGATGAGATATTGTTGAATGGGGTACGCCAGAGTTTTCTAGAGGCTGAAGAGAAAGAGCAGATGGAGAGAGAATTTCGGGGGGAGATGCGGCGGCTGCGAGGAGAGTTGGGGTTGGATGAGTAACCCTGGTTCCTAATGGTCAGGCGAGTTGGGTCAGATGATGGTTTCCTGTATAATAGGAAAAACCAAACGGGCATCAAAAGATGCCTGAAGAAAACCTGGAGCAGTATTTTTAGTGAAAATAGAAGAAGCAACAAAGCAACCCGAGGCGCCGGTAATGCCAGGCCGCTTTCGTCGTGCGTTCGATGGTTTGAGACAATGGCTCAGGGATGACTGGCATGGGCAAAAGTATGTCGCCTGTGGCTTGCTCCTGCTGGTAGTGACACTATTGGTAACGATCTGCTTCTACCTGGACTATCCACATGTTGAATTGAATGCCGACACGCCTGCTTATTTGCATGTTGTGGATGCGATACGCGAGCGGCCATACCGGCTGGTCGATGCGTGGCGGCTACCCGGCTATCCGCTGTTAATCGTACTGGTGTATGCGCTGACCGGGCAGAACAATCTAACGGCCGTTGGCATCGTCCAGGCGGGGCTGTTTGTGTTGACCACACTGGAAATTTATGTGCTGGCGATTCTGATTTTCCGGCGCGCCTGGCTGGCCCTGATTATCGGGCTGTTAGTTGGCACAAATATCGTGTTTCTCTCTTTTATAAAACCGATTATGTCCGAGGGGCTGGCAATGTTTGAGTTGACGACGCTGACCCTGGCGACGGTATGCTTTTTACGCAGGGGGCGAGGCCTCCGCTATATAGCGCTCGCCCTGGTGCCGCTGATTTTCACGCGCCCGGAATGGCTCTATCTAGCTCCACTGCTCTACGTCTATCTGTTGTTGATGGCGGTCCGGAAGGGCACGGTGCGCCATTTGTTCAAAAAGGTGCTCATTGCATCGGTCGCGCTCTATGCTATGGCGGGTTTGTATATCGGTATTAATGGGGTAGTTCATCACTATTTCGGTATGACGGCCATCGAGAATTTTAACTGGGCAGGCAAAATACTGCAGTATAATATGTGGCACGAGGCTCCTCCAGAGTCGCAACATATCAGCCAGCAGCTTGATCACCTTGTAGCAACAATCGACAATGACCCCTACCATATTCTGGGTCTTATTCCTGAACTGAAACAAGACAACTACTCGCCAGCAGGCCACTTCGCCCGCGATATTATCCTGCACCATCCGGTCGAGTTTTTTGTCAAATCCGTACCCTACTTTTTTGCTTCACTGACCAGCTACTTTAATATCTCACGCGATCCCCACACCAGTACTTTTACGGCAATGCTAGGTCATCTAAAGTCGCTGGATCACAGGCTCTATAATATGAACGCGCTTTTCCCCCTCTGCGCGCTGGGCTGGCTGCTGGCACTGTGCTGGAAACGCCTGCGCGCACGAGAGGATGTCGCCGCGATGGGCCTGCTGGTGCTGCTGGGAATATATGGCATTGTGATTACGACACTGGGCGGTTACCGGCTCGATGACTATATGCGCGTGCATATGGTTTTTAACCCGCTGCTGATCCTGATAACCTGGGGCAGTGTGCTGTTTGTGATCAGTATGTTTGTGCGCAAGGTGGGGGCAGTGCTATCATCGGGCCGCAACCCAAGAAGCGTGGGAGCGAGTGATGGAGATTCCTGATATGCTGCCTGCATCCAGGCATTTTCAGCTTGAACAACTGGCGGAGGGTGTTTTTGTGGCGCTTGCTGAAGCGGGGCGCGGCGCTATGAGCAACGCTGGAATTATCGACCTGGGCGGTCAGGTATTGATTTTTGATACATTCTGGACGCCGCAGGCGGCGCGTGATCTGTGGGCTGCCGCGGAGCAGTTGACCGGGCATCCAGTGACTTACGTGGTCAATAGCCATGCCGATGGGGATCATGTGCATGGCAACGCCGTCTTTGCCGGTTCGGCCAGTATTATTGCTACAGAGGGCACACGCCAGGCTATGGCCGGACGCGGGCGAGAGTTTATCGCCTGGGCCAGGGAAAATTTCGGGTCCTATCTGAAGACGCGCGAGCAGTATATAGCCAGCGAGCCAGATGAACAGAGGCGCGCGAAGCTGCAGGTCGGACTGGCGACGCAGCGCGAACTGGGGGAGGCGCTGCCCAAATTGGAGCTGGCGCTGCCGGATGTGACGTTTGAGCAGAGACTGACGATTCACGGTTCGCGACGCAGTGTTGAAGTGGTGGAGCTGGGCGGAGGCCACAGCGAGAGCGATAGTATTCTGCTGCTGCCGGTGGAGAAGGTGGCTTTTGTGGGGGATCTGTTTGGTGTGCGCAGGCATCCTGTGGTGCAGCGCGGTGATCCGAGGGCGTGGGTCGCAATGCTGGAGCAGATTGAGACGCTGGACCTGGCGCGGCTGGTGCCGGGGCATGGGCCTGTGGGCATGCGGGAGGATGTGGCGCTGATGCGCCAGCTCTTGCACGATATGCTGCGACTGGCCGGTGAGGCGGTTGAGCATGGGAGGCCGGCAGCGGAGACGGCGGAGATGGCTGTGCCAGCGCGATATGCTGACTGGGGCGAGGTTGAGCGCTTTGGCAATAATATGCGCTTTTTGCATCGTTTTCTCTCGCCTCAGCAGCCTGATCCGGCGCTGCTGCCGCGCAAGGAGTAGGGGGGCGGGGGACAAACCCGGCAGGGGGCTAGCGCCCCTGCACCCCCATACGCATTTACTTCAGCGCACTCCTCGCCGCCTGCGGCGGCTTGCAAAAAGAAAAAAAGAGGTTTGTCGGGGGACACCCCCCTTCTCTTATTCCGACTGCCAACGCTGCTGTCGCAGCTAGCACTG
>JAFMRP010000599.1 GCA_017354095.1 Ktedonobacteraceae bacterium | reverse complement strand
CCTGGAAGAGGAGGTGATCCAGGAGCAGACACGTTCTCACTCACGCCTGCCTTTCTTCTGGACCTTTCTGGACCAGGCCGCCCTGCTCATCGAACGGGACCGCCTGCGGGGAGAGCGCCTGCGCCTGGAAGTGTTACAACGCACCGATACCCTGCGCGCGGCACTACTGTCCTCCGTCTCACATGATCTGCGCACACCGCTCACCGTGATTAAGGCATCGACCAGTAGCCTGCTGCAGAAAGATGTCCGATGGGATGAGGAAGCGCAGCACAGTTTTTTGCGCTCGATTGAGCGAGAGGCAGATCGGCTCAATCGCCTGGTTGGGAACCTGCTCGATATGTCACGCATTGAAGATGGCGCGATCAAACCCGAAAAAGAATGGTATCAGATCACCGCGCTCGTGCAAGATGTGTTAGATCGTTTGCGCTCCTTGCTGCAGAATCGCAGCATCCATTTGCACCTCCCAACGGATATTCCGCCAATTGCACTGGATTATCTCCACATCGACCAGGTACTGACGAATCTTATCGAGAACGCGATCCGTTACACGCCCCCGGCATCTCCTATTGAGGTCACGGTACAGCACCAGGGAAATGAAGTTTGCATGAGCGTGGCGGATCGTGGTCCAGGCATTCCAGAGGATGAAATGGAGCATATCTTTGATAAGTTCTACCGGGTACTGAGCAACAAACACCGCCTGCCTGCGGACAGTCCAGCAGGCTCAGGCCTGGGCCTGGCCGTCTGTAAAGGTCTGGTTGAAGCCCATGGAGGACACATCTGGGCGGAAGCGCGGGAGGGTGGCGGCATGGTCTTTCGCGTGGTCTTGCCTGTTGGCACACTGGGAGGGAGTTTCGTATGAACAAGCATGGCGCGTCTATCCTGGTAGTTGATGACGAGATTGAGATTATTCGCGCGCTCTCGCGCAATCTCACTGCTCATGGATACAAGGTGCTCACCGCGCGTAGTGGGGAAGATGCCATTAAAGTCACTTTCCAGCAGCGTCCCGATCTCCTGGTACTTGATCTGATGCTGCCAGGATTGAGTGGTCTGGAGGTCTGCCGGCAGATTCGGGCGAAGTCCAACATTCCGATCCTGGTGCTCTCAGTGAAAGGTGCCGAGCGCGACAAGGTGGAGGCGCTTGACCTGGGGGCCGATGATTACGTGCAGAAGCCCTTTGGGATCGACGAAGTGCTGGCGCGCATTCGAGTTGCCCTGCGCCACCTGGCACAGGTGCAGGCGGGAACCGAGCCACTTGTGCGCATTGGCCCGCTCCAGGTGGACGTGGCCCGGCGCCATGTCCAGGTAAATGGGCAAGAAGTCAAGCTGACCCCAACAGAATATGATCTGCTCAAAGTGTTTCTGGCTCATCGCGGCAAAATTTTAACGCGGAAGATGCTGCTTTCACTGGTCTGGGGAGAGCAAGAGCTCACCAGAATCCACAGCCTGCACGTATATGTCGCGCAATTACGTCAGAAGATTGAACCGGCCCCCGAACATCCTCGTTTCATCCTCACTGTTCCTGGTGCAGGTTACCGTTTTACTGATGAAGTCGATGAATAATGCTATCCTGCGCAAGAATTTGAGAGAATTTTGAGCAAAGCACCCATTTCCTGAAACGCATATTGAGCGCTACTCTTTTATACTAAAACCGCCGTTCTTGAAGGCGAAAAAAGAAGAGGGGAAAAACAAAACAGGGAACAGGGTGGACACTGGCAGAGAAAAAAAACGTCTCAGCGAGGGAAGAGCCGTCCCATGTCATCTCACATGCACGACCAGTACTCAGGATGAACGTATCACATAGCAAAGGTTGGGAGGAGAAAGGAATGCCGGGAGCACGAATCTTACTGGTGGAAGACGATGGCGTCTTAACCGACCTGATCAGCCGGAACCTGCGGGTACGCCAGCATGAGATCACCAACGCGGGTGATGCCCAGCAAGCGCTTCGGTGTCTGCGCACGAAGACGTTTGACCTCATCCTGCTGGATATTAATTTACCTGATCAGACCGGCTGGGAGGTATTGCGTATCGCCCAGCAGGAAGAGCTTCTTCCATCCCAGATCATCGCTGAAGAGCGGGTTGTCCTGCCAGTAGTTGTACTCTCTGCCGTACGTGTGAGCCCTCGTCGCCTGGCCGAGTTTCGACCATTGGCGTACCTGCCCAAGCCTTTTCCTATGGATGCGCTGCTGCGCCTAGCGGCGGAGGCCGCCGCACGCCGCACGCCAATCGCCTCAGACAAGGAGCTCACTACCGAGTAATCAAGGAGAAGCGAGATGCTTGATGTTCTGATTGTGGTTGTCTCCATTGCGTTTTTCGTGCTGCTCGTAGGTTTTACCATTGCCTGCGACAAGCTGTAAGGAGGTTACCGTACCTATGAATACCCCACTTGAATATATCCTGGTGGGATTGGTTGCGCTGATCGTCACCATCTACCTGGTGCTGGCATTGCTGGCGCCAGAGAAATTTTAGTTGAAGAAAGATATGAGGAGACCAAGATGCCTGTAACACTCAATAGTGTCGTGCAGGTGCTGCTGTATGTGGTGGTGTTGATTCTGATTACCAAGCCTGTAGGCCTGTATTTGACCAGGATTTTCTCCGGGGAACGGACCTGGCTCTCGCCAATCCTCGTGCCGGTCGAGCGGCTCTTTTATCGCCTGGCCGGCGTGAAGGAAGACGAGGAACAGACCTGGGTAGGCTATGTCGTTGCGATGCTGATCTTCAGCCTCGCGGGGATGCTCCTGCTGTATCTGCTGGAGCGCACGCAGCAATGGCATGGCACCTTTTTTAACCCGCAGGGCCTCAGTAATGTGGAGCCGCAGTTGTCTTTCAATACCGCTGCCAGTTTCACGACTAATACCAACTGGCAGGACTATAGCGGCGAGACAACGATGAGCTACCTGACCCAGATGGCGGGGCTCGCATTCCATAATTTCGTTTCGGCGGCAACGGGCATCGTGCTCGCCGTCGCGTTTGTACGTGGCCTGGTGCGCAGAAGCGCCCAGCATCTGGGGAACTTCTGGGTGGACCTGACCCGCTGCGTGCTCTATCTCCTGTTGCCGATCTGTATCGTTGGCGCACTCGTGCTGGTGTCACAGGGCGTGGTGCAGAACTTCAATCCTTATACTCAGGTCACCACTCTGGAAGGCGTCAAACAGGTGATTGCGCAGGGGCCAGTCGCCTCGCAAGAGATTATCAAGGAGCTGGGTACCAACGGTGGTGGCTTCTTCAACGCCAACTCGGCGCACCCGTTTGAGAATCCGAACGCGCTCACCCAGCTATTGGAGATTCTGGCCATCTTCTCGATTGGCGCCGGTCTGACCTACATGTTTGGCAAGATGGCCGGCAACACCAAACAGGGCTGGGTCATCTTTGGCGCCATGCTGCTGCTTTTCGTGCTCGGTGTCGCCATTGCGCTGCCGGCCGAACAGGCAGGCAATCCCCTCCTGACCCCGCTTGGCGTTAACCAGACGGTTACAGACACGCAGGCCGGCGGCAACATGGAGGGCAAGGAAGTTCGTTTTGGCATCACCCAATCAGTGCTGTTCGCCGTGGTTACGACCGATGCCTCCTGCGGGGCCGTCAACGGTTTCCACGATAGCTATACGCCCATCGGTGGCATGGTGCCGTTGACCAATATCGCACTGGGCGAGATCATTTTCGGCGGCGTCGGTTCGGGACTCTATGGCATGCTCATCTTCGCCATCTTAGCGGTCTTTATCGCCGGTCTCATGGTTGGACGTACTCCAGAATACCTGGGCAAGAAAATCGAGCAGAAAGAAATGAAAATGGCAGCGCTGGCCATCTTGATTTTGCCAGCCTCGATTCTGGGCTTTTCCGCTGTGGCCACGGTCATCCAGGTGGGAACGAGTTCCATCCTGAATCCTGGTCCACATGGGCTGTCGGAGATCCTGTACGCCTTCACCTCGACCACTGGCAATAACGGCTCAGCCTTTGCCGGCCTGACGGTCAATACGCCTTTCTACAACTGGACACTGGGATTCGCGACGCTGATTGGACGCTTCGCCTTTGTGGTGCCAGTCATGGCGCTGGCAGGATCGCTGGCACACAAGAGAGTCGTGCCGGCCAGCGTGGGTACCTTCCCGACGACCGGGCCTTTATTCGCATCTTTGCTCGTGGGTGTCATTTTGATCGTCGGAGCGCTGACCTACTTCCCCGCTTATTCGCTGGGACCGCTCGTCGAGCACTTAATGATGCTCTCAGGAAAGGTCTTCTAAATCGATGAACAATACACAGCTTTCTCAATCAACGGAGAC
>JAFMRP010000598.1 GCA_017354095.1 Ktedonobacteraceae bacterium | reverse complement strand
CCGCTGATGCTGGGAGCGAGCAGCGCGAGGCCGCTGAGAAAGGGAGCGCGGAGGGTGGCAAGAAGCGCAGGGGATGGCTGGGTATTGGTGGGCTGCTGGCCGCGCTGGGAGCCTGGCTGCTCAAGATCCCGTCTCTGGGCTTCTTGCTCAAGTTCGGCGCGGCAGGCATCTCGGCTTTTGCTTCCGCTTTTTTGTACTCGCTGGTGTTTGGCTGGCCGTTTGCGATTGGCCTGATCATCTCGCTGTTCATTCATGAGATGGGACATGCGCTTGTGATGAAGCTGAAGGGCATTCCCGTGGGCGGGTTGATCTTCATACCGATGCTGGGTGCAGCGGTGACGATGCAGCAGATGCCGAAAAATGCACGTGATGAGGCCGAGGTTGGTATCGCGGGCCCGATTGCCGGCGCGCTGGCGGCGTCTTTCTGCCTCTGGATGGCCTATCAACCAGACGCTTCGCCCATCTGGGCCTCGCTGGCCTACTTTGGCTTTTTTATTAACCTGTTTAACCTGGTGCCGATCCTACCTTTCGATGGGGGACGCGTGCTGGCAGCGATCGATCGGCGTATCTGGATACTGGGCTTTCTGCTGCTGCTGGGTGTGCAGATCTGGGAGTGGATACATGGCAATCCTTCCTTCTGGCTGCTGCTGTTTGTCCTGATGGCGGGTATGCAGCTCTGGTCGCGCGGGTTTTCCCCCAATACGCCCGAGATGCGTGAATATTATAATGTGCCGATTTCTACGCGTGTTATTATGAGCTTACTCTACTTCGGGCTGGCTGGCGCGCTTTTCCTGGGCATGTCGATCACACATGGTATGCTGCCGCTGTAGGCGATGATTTGTAGACCAAAGCCGGCCACCCGCAAGGGGTGGCCCTACATTTCTCCGCCGGGTACCTCTTGTTTATTGGCTGCGAACTTCGACGCCGGCTGCCTGTTCTATCACTTTGAGCAGGGCGGTATAATCTTCGCTACCATAGCCGGCGGCGCGTGCCATCTCGAACAACTGGCGCGAGAGGGCGGTCATGGCGACGGGTGCTTGTAGTTCTGAGGCCAGGTCGAGTGCCAGGCCCAGGTCTTTGTGCAGCAGGTCGGTCATGAAGCCGGGCTTGAAGCTACCGTTGAAGGCGCGTAAGGGGAATTGAACAGCAAGCTGCCAGCTTGCTCCGGCGCTGACGCCGATGATTTTCGCCATAGTATCAACGTCGGCCCCGGCTTTGACGCCCAGCACCATAGACTCAACGATTGAGGCTGAGATGGTGCCGACAAGCATGTTGTTGACGATTTTGACGACTTCGCCAGAGCCAGAGGGGCCGACGTAGAAGATATTTTCCGCTTTGCCCATGGCCTCCAGAACAGGTCGCACCTTTTCAAATATGTCGCGCTCACCGCCAACCATGATGGTGAGGGTGCCGTTGACGGCGCCCTGTGAGCCGCCGCTGACGGGGGCATCCAGAAAATGCACGCCGCGTGCGGAGGCGGTCTCGGCCAGTTTGCGGCTGACAGAGGGCGAGATGGTGCTCATGTCGATAATAATCAGCCCTTTGCGTGCGCCTTCGAGAAGGCCATGCTCGCCCGTGACGACTTCCTCGACTTGTGGCGAGTTGGGAACCATAGTGATCGCGATCTCTGAGGCTATGGCGACAGCACGTGGGGAAGGAGCGAGCTTCGCGCCGGCATTGAGCACTTCTTGCACTTCCACTTTTTCGGGGTGACGGGCAAAAATGGTGACTTCGTGGCCCGCTTTGAGCAGATTGAGGGCCATGGGCCGGCCCATGACGCCGATGCCGATGAAACCTAGTTGCATTGCTAGTATCCTTTGTCCTTATTCCATTTCGACGAGGACGGCTCCGCCAGGAACGACGGCACCTTCCTGGTAGTGTATGTGGCGCACTTTGCCCGCGTAGGGGGCAGTGATCGAGTGCTCCATTTTCATAGCGCTGAGGATGACGAGGACCTGGTGTTCCTGTACCTCTTCGCCATCGTGCGCCTGCACTTTCACTATGGTGCCCGCCATAGGGGCTTTGAGAGAGCGCTGCGCCGCGATCTGGCCGGGCGCGCCTTCGTGTGCCGTAGCAGCCACATTGGGTGGCTGGCGGCGCTGTAAGCGGTAGACGTGGCCTGCTAGCGTGATCTGTATCTCTGCCGCCTGGCGCTGGATGTAGGCTCGCACCTGGTCAGGGCCGCGCCTGAATAAGACTATGTTATCATATGTGGCGATAGAAATCACTTCTTCTATAGGCCGTTGCTGAATTTTTACCCGCCAGGTATGCGCTCGTTGTGGAGCGAGGCCGATGGTATAGCTTTCTTCTTGCCAGTAATAGTTGAAGGTGCGGGTGTCTCCGGCCATGCGCCAGGGGCCGAGCGTCTGCCAGGGATTGAGGGTGTGCCCGTTAAGCGCTGCGCCAGCCTGTCCGTTCTGCATCTCGTAGAGCGCGGCTGCTATTATGACCTCGGAAGGCAGTTCGGAGGGGGTAAAGGTGCTGGCGTCGAGCAGGTTATGCTCTTCCAGAAATGCGGTGTGTGTCTGACCGGCCTGGAAGGCTGGATGGCGGCTAATGGCATACAGCAGGGGGATGTTGCTGGTAACGCCGAGAATGACAGATTGCGCGAGGGCGGCGCGCAGGCGCTCGATAGCCGCCGGGCGATCCTCTCCGTAGGCGATGAGCTTGGCGATCATGGGATCGTAGTATTGCGTGACTTCGTCACCGCTTTCAATGCCACTGTCGACCCGGATGCCGGGAGCGGCAGGCCAGATGAATTGTTCGACCGTGCCGGTGGAGGGCAGAAAATGCAGTGCCGGATCTTCGGCGTAGAGGCGCACCTCGATGGCGTGCCCCCGGTGAGTAACCTGCTCCTGGGTAAGTGTGAGTGGCTCGCCAGCGGCGATGAGTAGCTGGTGGCGTACCAGGTCGAGGCCAGTAACCAGTTCGGTGACCGGGTGCTCGACCTGCAGGCGCGTGTTCATCTCAAGGAAATAGAATTGCTGCTGCTCGTCAAGCATAAATTCCAGCGTACCAGCATTGACGTAGCCAGCGGCCCTGGCGATGCGTATGGCGATCTCGCCCATGGTAGCGCGCAGAGCAGGAGTGAGCGCGGGGGATGGACTTTCTTCGACGATTTTTTGGTGACGGCGCTGAATGGAGCATTCACGCTCGCCCAGGTGAATGAGGTTGCCATGCTGATCGCCGAGGATCTGGATTTCAATATGGCGAGGACGCAGGATAAGCCGCTCAAGAAAGACAGTGGCATCGCCGAAGGCTGCCTGCGCTTCACGCCGGGCCCCCGCCAGCTGTTCAGCGAAGTCGCCTGCGGAATAGACAACACGCATCCCTTTGCCACCGCCGCCGGCTGAGGCTTTGATGAGCAGGGGATAGCCGATGCGCTGAGCTTCGCTAAGCAGGGTGGTGTCGGACTGGTCTTCGCCGTCGTAGCCGGGAACGATGGGAGCGCCAACCGAGAGGGCCAGTTGGCGGGCCGCGATTTTTGAACCCATCAGGCGTATGGCATGGGCTGGCGGGCCGATAAAGGTCAGGCCAGCGCCGGCACAAGCCTCGGCGAAGTCAGCGTTCTCAGAAAGGAAGCCATAGCCAGGATGGATGGCCTCGGCGCCGCTCTCCAGAGCGGTATCGATGATAGCCTGTCCGCGCAGGTAGCTCTGGGCAGCTGGAGCCGGACCGATGCAGTATGCTTCATCGGCTTCGCGTACGTGGAGGGACTGGCTGTCCACCTCTGAGTAGATGGTGACAGTGCGGATGCCCAGAGCGCGGCAAGTGGCGATGATACGAGCGGCGATTTCGCCGCGATTGGCGATCAGAACTTTTTTGAACATTGTTAACTCTCAGCCAGAGGAGTCCAGCGGGCGGGGCGCTTCTCCAGGAATGCGCTCAGACCCTCCTGAGCTTCTGCTCCGGCGCGCAGGTCGGCAATGGTTTCGGCAGTAAATCTGCGAGCATTCTCGTAGGTCATACCGCCAACGGCCTGCGCCAGCATTTTGCAGGTGCGGATAGCCTGAGGAGCACTGCTAAGTAGCTCGTTGACGGCCTTCTGCACAGCGTCATCGAGAAATTCCAGGGGGACGACCGAGTGGACCAGGCCCACTTCCTGAGCGCGTGTGGCACTGAAGCGCTCGCCGGTAACGAAAAGGGCGCGTGCGTTACCTTCGCCGATTTTTCGTACGACGAAGGGGGAGATAACGGCGGGTGCGATGCCCAGCTTGACTTCGCTGAAGGCGAAGCGGGCGCTTTTGGCGGCGATGACGATATCGCAGGCGG
>JAFMRP010000597.1 GCA_017354095.1 Ktedonobacteraceae bacterium | reverse complement strand
TCTATTGTTCGCATCAGGCTCACCAGAACTCGCTCTATTGATCAGCATGATTGAGGCGAAGATCGACCGTCGTGTCCCCGATCTGGATTTCCAGCATTTCTGCCTTCTCATTCATCAGCCCGATGTTGCGCCTACTTTCAAAGCCCGTTTCCACTCCTGCCCCTTCTACATCCAGTTTCTGGGAAAAGCTGGGGCCTACTGCGGAGATCTCAGCAGGTAGCTCACTCTCAGTGTTATCTATTCCATCAAGGGAGAGGGCGTTATCCGGACCTCGATAGAAATCGACTTGCGTGTCCTGAAACGGGTTGCGTCTTTCTCCTGCAGGCAGGATGGCGCCAAACGTGGTGTCTTTCTCTATGCCATCTCTGGGGAGAGGCACCAAGAAATAGGAATCGGCGTAAGAGGAGATTCCATAAACCTGGACGCTCAGTTCATTATCAGAAGTATTTTCTTTTTTCGAACCTAATTGAACGGTTTCTCCGGGGGTGAGTGACGCTTTTCTCACCGTCGCCTCCTGTGCTGAGTTGTAGAGTTCCACCTCCATTTGTCCGGCACGGGGATCTCCCTTGGTACTCACCTCAACGCCTCCATCGGCGCTCTGCCAACCAGTGACTTCTACTTGCTTATTCCCGACAGGGAACTTCAAGTCGGCGAGCATGGTCCTGGTTGGATTTGGCTCATGACGGACTTGCTCTGGCCTCGTGTCTTGATGGTCAATACTATCTTTTGCCGCGTATACTCCGGCAACTCCTAGACTAATGAGACCTACTGCTGCTCCTGCGACTAATCGCTTGGATAGGCTCATTCCTCCCTGGTCAGAAGCTCCAGCCTGTGGCTGATCGCTTGGCTCTGTCTGCTCGAATTTCGACACGCCCTGCCTCCTTCGTAATAAAGGCTCCATCGTTGTGAACACCGCTGTAAAGGTAGTAGGTGAATATGCCGATGACTCAAGGGTATGAGAACGCCCATTTTTCTCCGACCCCTCCAAGCTTCTTCGTATCATCTCCAAGTATCGGGCCAGGCAAGTCACCGGGCAGCTATCCCATACGCCCATCTCCATTGCCAAGTGATGGAAGAACTGGATCTCTAGGTAGCTGCTCCGCAAGCTGCTTTGCTCCATCTGTTGAGAACGTCACAGAATCAGAAGGCGGACGAGGAGACGGAATATCTGGAATGACTGGAATTGGCTGAGTTGGTGGATCCTCTTCTGGAGATTCCCGGGGCTCTGGGATCTTGGGGTCATCCTTTGCTTCCACTCCCAGAGCAGCTTGCCACGTTTCCAGCACGACCCCATAGGGGGTGCCCGCATCTAATGATGATCGCATGTCTATCTGCATCGTCCTATTGCTATCGCCAACAGAATGGAGGCTCCTAAGATCAGGGAACCTCTCTGCATCTCCGAATATCCGCGAATCTGGACGTTCTTGAAGTACGATGCTTGCGTTAGATGCATCTGAATGCGGTGAATCAACGCCAACATCATTGAGGCGTAGCAGGAAAAGAGAATCTCCAGAAGAGAGGGGGTCTCGTTGGTCTATCGTATTACGAATTCCTAATTCGTCCATTGATAATGCTCCTCAATCGTCTTTCATCAAAGTGTGTGAACTATTTTTGACAGACGCGTGTTGGGCTGACCACCATGCATCTCTGGCACAGGATAGCACAGTGCATCGTCGCGGCGCATCACCCAAAGGGGGTGATGGTGCCGGGTGATGCACCCTCATACGCCGCGTGCCTTTGAGTAACGCTCCTCCGTCTCTACTACATGTTCAATCATCTCGAGAAACGGTCCGGCCTGTTGAAACCGCCCAAGTAATCTCATCAATGTGTCTGGTGAGCTTGCTCCGATTCCGGAGAGCCAGGAGCATTATGAAGAGGAGGAGCCAGTCCTCTCGCCAACGCCAATACCACAATGAGTAGTAGGTCAGGCATGCCAGCAAATATGATCTCTCGCCTTGCTCGCAGCTCCAGTGAAGAGGAGCATCATCAGTGCTTGCAGGAGCCGGCGGAGAAACGAGCAAGAACAATTTGAAGCTTGCAGAACAATTCATTGAGGATTTCAAGAGTGACAAAACTTGGTGGTAGCATCAAGGTGCAGTACCTATCAGTAGTTTGTTGGTTCCGGCAGGCTGGACAAAGTCATAACTAGATGGCACAATGGAGCTATGCGAGCATACTCTCAAGAGCTACGATATCAGGTGTTGCGTGCGATTGATGAGGGAACAGCGAGGGAGGAGATCATCGCACAGCTCCACGTGTCACGGGCAACCATCAAACGGTACCTCAAGCAGCGACGGGAGACCGGCTATGTGCTGCCTCGTCCCATTCCAGGGCGTCCACCCAAGAAAAAAGCGGCCCTGCTCCTGGGTATCCCAGCGCTGCTCGAAGCCCATCCTGAGGCGAGCCAACGCGAATATTACCAGTGGTGGGAGGAGGAGCATGGTATGCAGTGGACCAGGAGGGGGCTGTTCGGACCACGCTCTCCAATAGCGTCGCAGCATGATCCACGGCTCCAGCCAAGCACGAACCGCCCGCAAGGCTCGTGGCCAGGACATCTGGAACCGCTTGTCGTCTCCTTGGCTGATTTTTTCTACGGCGGCAATCTTAGCAGAAGATATTCCGCCGAGAGTTTCCTAGCCTCTTCATCTTCTCTGTAGATTCCTTGAATGGTACCCGGCCACTGTACGCAAATTTATGCCTTGACAGTTATATAATCGCCATGGTATATTCAAAGTATGATGACAACCTTTGAGGCATTGGCCGAGCCCATGCGCAGACGTATTCTCGACTTGCTGCGCAAACAACCTCGCGTCGTGGGCGAGCTGGTCGAGCTGCTTGACATGAGCCAGCCCGGCATCTCGAAGCACTTACGCGTGCTCCGAGAGGTGGGCCTGGTCCGCGTGCGCCAAGATGCGCAGCGGCGTTGGTACGAATTGCGTCCTGAGCCGCTGGCCGAGATCGATGTGTGGCTTGAGCCATACCGAAAACTCTGGGGTGATCGTCTTGACGCTCTGGAGCGCCATTTGAATGAAAAGAAGGAGGAATCTTGATGTCCACGCCATTTCGCTCACAAATGAGCCACAGTACCGCTGATGGGACAGTCGAAACCCGTAATGGCGCTTGTATTCTCCGCTTCGAGCGCCATTTCCATCACCCCATCCAAGAGGTCTGGGCGGCCATTACCGAGCCGGAGCAGCTCGTCGCATGGCTGGCTGAAACCGAGATCGAACCCAGACAAGGAGGGCACGTTCGGTTGCGCTGGCTCAACACCGATGAGCGCGGGAACAGTGCCGTTATGAATGCCACTATCACACAGTTTGATCCGCCACGATTGCTGGAGTACTCCGGCGATATTCACGGATTGTTGCGTTGGGAACTGCAAGAGGGAGAAGATGGCTGCATCCTGACCTTCAGCAACACGCTTTCCATCTCCGATGAGCAGCTGCGCAAAAATCTTGCTGGCTGGCACGTCCATCTCGACTTCCTCGCCGAAGCTCTGCATGGGCTGGCTGTTGATTGGCCGCATTGGCCGCTGGATCGTTGGAGCGAGCTTTATGAGCACTATTGTCAGATCGATACCAATAGAATAGGAAAAGAGATTTCATAATGAAGGTAGAAAGAGTAATGCTGAATAAAGAGAAAGATCCTGGACAGCAGATGTTCTCCTGGCAGTCGTTGGAAGAGGCTGAGCGCTGGGCGCAGCAGGCTCGGTGGCGACAGGACCTCTTTGGAGAAGCCACGCGACTCATGTTAGAAGCGGCAGAATTGGCTCCAGGAGATCATGTTCTCGATATTGCTGCTGGAACGGGCGACCAGAGCCTGCTTGCAGCACAGCAAGTCGGACCAGCGGGGACCGTGTTGGCGACCGATATTGCGGCAGAAATGCTCAAAGAGGCTGCACGCCTCGCCGAACAAGGAGGATTCACCAATATCACCACGCGGGTGATGAATGCCGAACAATTGGATCTGACTGATCAGACATTTGATGCGGTCATCTGTCGCCTCGGCCTGATGCTTATCAGCCATCAACAAGAAGCATTGTGGGAGATCCTGAGAGTGCTCAAGCCGGGGCGGAAACTGGCGGCGCTCGTCTGGTCAACGCCGGATCGCCATCCGCTCTTATCGATACCGCTGGCTATCGTGACGAAATATGTTGCCATGCCCGCTCACTCGCCCAACCCCTTTTCTCTGGCAGGATCAGGCGTGTTTGAACAGGCGCTCCGGGAGGCTGGTTTCCGCGAAGTCAGCGTCCAGGCCGTTCCAATCCAGTTCCATT
>JAFMRP010000596.1 GCA_017354095.1 Ktedonobacteraceae bacterium | reverse complement strand
CTATACAGAACGTGAACTCGTAATGGGCGGCCTGGCTCGCGAGCGAGAAACGCATGATCAGGACGATCGTGGCGGCATCTACGACTACTTTCGTAACCGCCTGATCTTTCCGATCCGCGATATACGCGGACGCGTGATTGGCTTCGGTGGCCGGGCGCTAGGCGATGGAAAGCCAAAGTATCTGAACTCGCCACAGACGCTACTCTTTGAAAAAAATAGCGTGCTCTATGCCATTGATATGGCGAAGGATGCTATCAAAGGGGCCGGACAGGTCATCATCGTAGAAGGATACGTGGACGCCGTTATCGCACATCAATATGGCACCAGGCAGACGGTGGCATGCATTGGAAGCGCGATCACTGAAAGGCACATTCAACAATTAAAAAAACTTACCAGGCAAGTTACGCTTGCCCTCGATCCCGATGCCGCCGGTAGCGCAGCGACCGAACACGGGATTGAAGAAGCATTGCGTGGCTTTGATCGCACTGTCGTGCCCGTTCCGATCCCAGCCGGCAGCTCGTCCTCGTCCAGACACTCAGGCAGATCCCGCCCACGCGCTATGGTCCGCCTGGAAGAGGAGGTGGATGCAGAGATCAACGTTTTACGCTTGCCAGCGGGCCGCGATCCCGACGAGGTAATTACCCAGGATTTCTCAACCTGGCTTTACGCCGTTTCTCATCCACTACCCCTGGTCGATTACTACTTCGTCGTGAAAACAGAGGATCTCAATCTACGCACCCCAAACGGTAAAACTGATGCCGCGCGCCGTTTACTCCCTGTGATAGGCACCATCACCAATCGCATTAAACGCGACGCCTATATACGAAAATTGGCGTCGATGCTTAGTGTGAATGAACGGGCACTGTACGAAGAACTCCAGCGAGTATTGCGCGAGAAGAAAAACTCCAGCGTTACAGCTGCGTTTACTGAACCAGGAGCACGCCGCTCCCCCCAGAAAACCACGCTGCAGGAGCAACCAGCGAGTTCTACCACCCGGGACGAGTCACCAACGGCTAGCACGCACGATTCTCACCCGGCCCGCAAAATTGCTGAACTTGACAGAGGGAAATCAGATAGGTTACAATGGGAGGACTACCTTATTGGGCTACTCTTGCTCAATCCAGGCTTAAGTCACTATGTCTGTGGTATAATAGATGACGGTGACTTCGCTGGGACGGATACGCGAGAGTTGTACCGCATACTCGCAGGTCAACGTAACTCTTCCCCCTCTCATCAGTCCATAGAACAGTTTGTGCCTGCAGCACTGCTGAATACAGTGGATCGGGCCAGAAAATGTGTTGAACTGAGTTCTCCAAAAGATGGAGAGGGTCTGGTAAGAGAGGCTATTCAATGCGCTACCAGGCTCAAGCGGACACGTCTGTTACAATTGAATACAGATCTAGAAAATCTCATTCGTGAAGCGGCCGACGCTGGCGATAAAAATCTTGAATACCAGCTCCGGCAAAAGGTCTCCGATGTACGAAGCCTTTTACAAACGCTTTACACATCTTCGCATTTACACGGCTAGAAGAGAGAAGTCGTCGTAAATGTACGTATAAGCAATAGTTAGTGTTGTAATCACAAAATCATTTCTTTATTACCAAGCGAAACCAGGAAACAGGATTTTTCATCATTCATCTGTTTTCTATCATCGCAGGCCTGTTTTCTGAAGGGGGATGCCAGAATGGTGAATCGGGAACAAGATGTGATTGATCGCGTACATGATGGGCATGTTAGCACGGGGTCTCTGGATAATGTCTTTCCTATGAAACGTTTTGATGAGTCCATGTTGAGTACGGAAACTGTTTTTGATATTGATACCGTAGGTCATCATGCTCATGCCACAACAGGTGGAAGTCTGGTGACTCCTATCGAAGACGGCGAGCTATCTGACCTGTTTAAACTACAGGACGATGAGTCTATGGACGCTCTGGATCCAACCAAAGAGCCGCCACCCGACTGGGAACCCGGCCCCGATGATGTGGTCGATGATGCGGATGTGCTAACTGATCCCAAATGGGACGATATGCAGGATAGCTTCGGCATCGTTGTCTCTGACCTCGAAAGCAGCCTGGATGATCCTGTACGCATGTACCTGCGCGAAATTGGCCGCGTTCCTCTTTTGACCGCGGAAGAGGAAGTACACCTGGCTCAGTTGATGGAACGAGGGAAAGCCGAGCGCCTGCGCGCCGAACCCTTGAAGGTGGCTCCCAACCGCCGCTACATCGAGGAAGGCGAGGAGGCTCAGCGCCGCCTGACCGAGGCCAACCTGCGCCTCGTGGTAAGCGTGGCGAAAAAATATATCGGCCGCGGCATGAACTTGCTGGACCTGATCCAGGAGGGCAATATCGGCTTGATCCGCGCTGTGGAAAAGTTCGACTATACCAAGGGCTATAAGTTTAGCACGTACGCCACCTGGTGGATTCGCCAGGCGATCACCCGCGCTATCGCCGACCAGGCTCGCACGATCCGTATCCCCGTACATATGGTGGAGACGATCAATCGCCTGATCCGCATTAGCCGCCGCCTGCTCCAGGACCTTGGCCGCGAACCTACCTCGGAAGAGATCGCTGCCCAGATGGAGATCAGCGCGGAAAAGGTGCGCGAGATCATTAAGGTGAGCCAGGAACCGGTGAGCCTGGAAACTCCCATCGGCGAGGAAGACGATAGCCACCTGGGCGACTTCCTGGAGGACCACACTGCCCTCGCTCCCGCTGAGGCCGCGAGCCATCAACTACTCAAAGAACAGGTGGAAGATGTGCTCGATAGCCTGACCGAGCGCGAACGCAAGGTGCTCCAACTGCGCTTTGGCCTCGACGATGGCCGCAGCCGCACTCTGGAAGAGGTCGGTAAAGAGTTCCATGTCACCCGCGAACGCATTCGCCAGATCGAGGCCAAAGCTCTGCGTAAACTGCGCCATCCCAGCCGCAGCCGCAAGCTAAAAGACTACCTCGATTAGTCCATATATAACTGTACTCGCGATCATTCGTTTTCTGATGCTGGCCACTATGTCCACTACGGACGTAGTGGCCACACTATTTATCTCGAATGCTCCCTTGCCCATCCAGAAAACATGGTATACAATGGGAACAAAATTTCTAAAAGCGAGGTCCCCGGATGATAGCTCACCATCCCTTTCCCGTCTTCGATGGCCACAACGATACCCTGCTACGCCTCTACCAGTCTGAGAATGGCCGCGACTTTTTTCAAGAGAGCACGCATGGCCACCTCGACTTACCACGTGCCCGGCGTGGTGGCTTTGCCGGCGGCTTCTTCGCCATTTTCACTCCCGATTCCACGCTGTCTCGGACAATAGAAGAGAGCCTTATCATTACCGATACAGGCTACGAGGTGCTGCCTTTTCCTGCCATCGATCCAGCCCACGCTCGAAAACTAACCACTTCGGTCATCGCCCAACTCTATCGGCTCGAAAGAGAATCACAGGGCCAGGTCAAAGTTGTACGTACCACCAACGAACTTACCCATTGTCTTCAGCATGGCATTCTGGCTATCATCCTGCATTTTGAGGGCGCGGAAGCCATCGATCCCCACTTCGATGCCCTTGAACTATTTTATCAGGCAGGACTGCGCTCGCTCGGCATCGTCTGGAGCCGTCCCAACATCTTCGGCCATGGTGTACCATTCCAGTTTCCCCACACGCCCGACACTGGCCCGGGCCTGACCGATTCCGGACGCGAGTTAGTACGCGTCTGCAACCAGCTTGGCATTATGCTCGACCTTGCCCATATTAACGAACAGGGCTTCTTTGATGTCGCTCGTCTCTCCCAGGCTCCCCTCGTCGTGACCCACTCGGCCGCTTACACCCTCTGCCACTCAACGCGCAATCTCACTGATCGCCAGCTGGATGCAATCAAGGCCTCTAATGGCGTTGTTGGCCTGAACTTTGAGGTGTGCAATCTGCGCGAGGATGCCCACGACGACTCCGACACTCCACTGTCAGTGATGGTGAAACACATCGATTACCTGGTTTACCGCCTTGGCATCGATGGCGTAGCCTTTGGTTCCGATTTTGACGGTGGCATCACTACTGCACGCGAACTGGGCGACGTCGCCGGCCTGCCCCACTTCATTGCCGCCCTCCGCGAACATGGCTACGACGAAGCATCCCTGCGTAAACTCACCCACGAAAACTGGCTACGCGTCTTACGCCTGACCTGGAAAGACTAATCCCTCTCCACCAGGCGGCATCTAATAGCACTCTTTAATGGCTCGCCAGCGATCCCTCCCTCTCTCATGAAGCGATGGAGGCCCGTACGGGCC
>JAFMRP010000595.1 GCA_017354095.1 Ktedonobacteraceae bacterium | reverse complement strand
CAAGAATGTACACTGTTTTTTTCCAGAATCGAGGTAGAGAAAGCTCCACAAGTTCCACAGCCGCTCTACAGGCCGATTCAGAGAATTTTTCATTGAGAGAGATGAATTGTCATTGATGGAACTATATTTGGATTGGGTGGTGTGAATAGGGTGCCAGGGGAGTCGAGCAGTCTGAGTCATCATAGAAACCTCCAGGACAAAAAACAGTGTGTTACCGGATGTATGATGAAAAGACATGGTGGTTATACGAATATAATATAACCTGGAAATATTATAGCATGATTTTATTTATTTTTCAAGTTTTTTGTGTTTTTATTGATAAATCCGTATTAAGTGATGTTTAGATTTATTGTGGGCTGATGGTCATGAACACATGACGGGAGTACAAGGAGTACGAGATCGATCGGGCGTGAGCCGGTCCCCCAGCACGGGAGGGCATGTCCCGAGGGCAAGAGGGAGACCAGGAAAGGCGTGCAGGGTCTGGTGGTGTGCCTGTCGGGCTCCCTCTGCTCAAGCTGAGGGCTGCAAGCGAGTCACTGCACCGGAATTTCCATTGGGTCAGCAGGGGCGAGAGCCGGTACGCGGCGGTAAATCGCGGGACGCCGTAAACGGCGTCTCTACGGTTTTTGTGGTATTTTCGATATTTTGGTATTTTCGTGATACGCGGGGACAGGGTGAGCCGACGGGTTTCCATGCGTTGCCTGTAGACGCCCATACATTGACAGGGTAACATGATGGTGAGAAATGATCAAGGAACAAGGGTGGTGGGTTTATTGTGCGGGGGTGGGCCATGTGGAGGTGTTCAGGGCACCGACGTTGACAAAGAAGTTTTCCAGGACCAGGGAGGCCGCGCCCATACTGACGGAGTCGCGCTTGAGCTGGCTGATGACGAGGTGCGCGGCTTTAAGGGGTTGGGGCAGCGAGTATTGCGCAATAATCTGTTGGAGTTCGGGCAACATATATTCGCCGATCAGGAGCCCCAGCCAGCCACCCAGGACGATGCGCTGGGGGTTGAAGAGGTTGACCAGGTTAGCGATGCCGGCACCGAGGTAGCGGAATGTCTCTCGCATAATCTGCCGCGCCAGATCATTGCCCTGGCGGTCGGCAGCTATCAGCAGGGAGAGGGTCTGGATCTCATCGCCCGGTTGTAGGAAGGGGCTGTCGTGATCGATTTCGCGCAGGCGCTGGATGATACCGGGAGCACCGATATAAGCTTCCAGGCAGCCACGCCGGCCACAACGACAAGGGCGTCCATCGAGGACGACGACGGTGTGGCCCCACTCGCCAGCGCTGTTGGTTGCTCCACGATAGAGTTTGCCCTGGGAGATGATACCAACGCTGACACCTGTGCCAATATTCACTACTGCCATATTTTCCGGTGGGGGACCGCTCCTGGACCACATTTCGGCGACCGCCATCATTTTACTGCCGTTCTCTACGTGCAGAGGGAAGGCGAAATGTTCACGCAGCATGGCTTTCAAGGGTACAGGGGCCCAGTTCCAGGCGGGGGCAGCCACTTCTCCGCTCTCTGTATATTCGATAATGCCGGGGACACCCAGGCCCAGACCCAGTATTTTTTCAGGCGCTATCCGTGAACTGGTCAGCAGGGATTTGACGCCGCTGACGACGTATTCGATGACCTGCGATGGCTCACCATGCTCCAGCGATTGACGTATCTCGCCGATTTTTTTGAGGGTTAGATCAAAGAGTTCCACGATTACGTCGGTTTCGCCGATCTCACCACCAAGCAGATAGCCATATTGCAGGTTCAATGTGAGGATAGCACGGCGCCGTCCGCCCTCTGAAGCCTCGAAGCCAGATTCCAGCACAATTCCCTCCAGCAGCAGTTCGGCTACGACATTGGTAACGGTGCCGATGCTCAAGCCGGTACGCTGGCCCAGTTCCAGGCGACTGATCGAGTTTTCGGCGTGAATGGCCTGCAAGATGGTGCGGCGATTAATACGCCGCAGGTCGCGGGCGGTAGGGTTTAAGGCGCGCATGTTCGTGGGTATCCTCTCTCCATGCCTCTGCTGATACGACTTATTTTAAGTGTTGTCGCAAGAGCTTTTGCTTAGTATAAGCAGGGGGTTGGGCTGCGTCAAGCTGTCTTCTATCAAAGTAAACGCATCTTTTTTCCCTATTTCTACCTGTTCAATGATGAGAATAATTTATATAATATCTGGATAAGCAGAAAAAGATGTAGAATGACTTATTTTATCAGGTACTCATGGACGGGAAAGAACTCAAATGGATAATGCTTTAAGATCGGGGCTAGCAGAAATATGGCGGCCAGAACAATCAGGAGGATCGAACGAAGGGGATCTACGGAGATTGCCGGAGATCGGTGCAGACACGAATGGAGATCGGTGCGGGTTGTCGGATACCGATGCAAACGCGAATGGAGATTTGCGGAGATTGCTGGATACCGGTACAAGTGCAAGTAGTACAGAACGAGAGCGTGGTGAAGGGTCTGGCTCTGCTCTGTCAGGCTCTACTTTAGAACGGCCTCATCTGAGGATAGTGATTGCTGACAACAACCAGTATCAAGTTGAGCCTCTGTCTACAGCTGAAGTGAGAGAAGGTGAACCCCCATTTGTAGTGTCGTCTCTGGATCTAAGTAAAGGAGCTGCTTTTGGGTGGGGGCTGCTGCACTTCGGCGTGAATGAACCACTCATACAGATTGAAGGGCGTTCAGGGGTATCAGCGATGCCACGCAACGAGGAGGAAACACGCACAGGAGCTGAGAATCGTGCAAAACATGCTAGAGATCTTTTCCCAGAGGCACCTGTTACATTTGGCCCCGAATCCGGTATTTATGATATTAATGTGGTGGATAAATATTATGTTGGTTATACTATACTTGCAGCAAATCTGCCGAATGGTGAGTTTGTCTATGCGAAGACCGACGGCATAGTACTCCCCCGAGATGCTGTAGAGGAGAACTTCAGGCGGGGCATGGACCAGTGTACGGTCGGCCAAATCTTAGAAGAATGGGGGCGTGTGGAAAAGCACAATGATATAGAGCAGTCCCTGGTGGGAGTACCTCGTGAAGAGTTCATCTATGAGGCTGCATTACGTTTGTTTGAAAAATTGCGCAAGCGGGGGGAAATCTAAACTCTTGCGTTTCCGATGTGCCTGTAGGGAACGGCACACATAAGGAAGCAAATGGGCCGGGAGCAGATTGCTTCCGGCCCTGGTTGTGTAGCTTTTAGCGTTTGAGGATGGGCAGGTTTGTGCCTTCGTCGCGTGTGCGGTGGGTGCCGGCTATTTCCTGGATGCCGCCTTCGGGGTAGACCAGCCTGGCTTCGTGTTCTGGCAGCAGGCTGGAGACCTCTTTGAGGACCGCATCGAGGAACTGGTCTTCGGGCACGGTTCGCACGACTTCGCCTTTGCGGAAGATGACGCCCTTGCCTTTGCCGCCGGCCAGGCCGACATCGGCATCGCGCGATTCGCCGGGACCATTGACGACGCAGCCCATTACCGCTACGTGGATGGGAGTCTGCACTTTGGCCAGGCGTTTCTCTACCTCGCTGGCAACGCCGATCACGTCGATCTCTACCCGGCCACAGGAGGGGCAGGAGACGAAGGTCACGCCCCGGTTGCGCAGTTCGAGCGAGCGGAGGATTTCGAAGGCCACCGGAACCTCTTCTTCGGGCTCGGCGCTCAGGCTAACGCGCAGGGTATCGCCGATGCCTTCGGCCAATAGCAGTCCCAGGCCAAGCGATGATTTGACGGAGCCGGTCACCAGCGTACCAGCTTCGGTGATGCCGAGATGCAGAGGATAGTCGGAGCGCTGCGAGAAGCGGCGATAGGCCTCGACCGCCGTGAGAACCGTTGAGGATTTCAGCGAGACCACGATTTCGTGATAATCCAGTTCTTCACACCAGCTAATATATTCCAGGGCCTTGCTCACCATACGTTCGGCCATGTGTTCGCGCTCTTTACGGCGCGCTTCGGCTGGATCGGTGCGCTCCAGGGTGCCGTCGTCGCGCAGGCGTACCTGGATGCGCTGCATCTGCGCCAGCTTATCCAGGGCATCAATCGAGCCAGAGTTAACGCCGATGCGCATAGCCGTATTGTGTTCTTTAGCGGCCTTCACGATCTGCTCCAGAGACTTGCGCCCGTTGAGCAGGTTGCCCGGATTAATGCGCACCTTATCGATGCCCTGCCGGATAGCTTCCAGAGCCAGGGCAGGGTTATAGTGAATATCCGCTACCAGAGGGATATGGATACGTTTTTTTATGTCGCCCAGCACCAGCGCATCTTCCATCTCCGGCACAGCC
>JAFMRP010000594.1 GCA_017354095.1 Ktedonobacteraceae bacterium | reverse complement strand
TATCAACAGCCCCCCGGCAACCACCACGGCCATACCAAATACAGCCCCATAGACGCCGCTCGCCATGCTTAACGAAGCATGAGCCATTAACGCCAGGTGCCGCAGCAGCGCCTGCCCTCCCAACAGCGCCGTCAGCGCACCACCCAGCAACTCCTGAAAATACGTCTCTATAGAGGTCTCTACGCTCGGATACCGCAGATACGTTAGCTGAATCTCTCGCGAAGCCTGCAAATAGCACAGGCCCAGAATCAGCACATTGAGCACTGCCCCCCCAATCAAAAGAAACGCCCAGCCTCGTTGTGGCCCCTCACGCACTACCACCGGCCCGCCAGCCACAGCAACAGAATGGCGCCTGATCAGCGGCAACAAAGCCAGCAGCGCCAGTGCCAGCGCCAACAGCACCGTCAGCCAGAGCAAGGCATACTCCTCTGCCACTTGCGGCATGCTCAGACCCACGTGCAGCACACCCAACTCACCCTGCGCACGCTCCACACCCGACGAACTGAGATCAAGTGTGACCCTCACAAACGGTAGAAACAGCAGAGCACCCAACGCTATCAGAGCACCAGTGCCGGCAATCAACAGCCCATAATGCTTCGTAAATGCATCTTTCATCACTTCCAACCTCCCATTACCAGTGTGCATCATCAATGAGGAATAGCTCCCTCCATCGCGAGAGCATACCTAGTCCCGAAAAAGAGGTTTTTCACTTCCGCAACTCATTGTACGGCATCCCGGCCACAATGGCAACAGCTTACAGATACGCCCGCCTTACCATCTGCACCGCGTCCCGTACCTCCTGCACAGCGTCACCCCGCAGCGCCCTTACCGCCTCCACCACTTCACGATCATCAAAAAAAACATACCTCAACGGCGTCAGCGCCTGCAGCCGGCCCTGCGCATCTTCACTCCGCAGTTCCGCCAGCAGAAATGTTTTATAGATCCGCAAAAAATGATTCTCAAAGCCCAGTGTTCGCTCACAAATCTGCCGCAGCAACCGGCGCTCCTCCGGCTCCTTTGGAATCAGATAGTGCCAGCGACCACGACACAACGCGTAAATATCCTCCAGTAGTCCGGCCCACTCGTCCGCGATATAGCGCCTATAGAGCGTATGACAATCGCTTTTACGCGCCACATACTGCCCGGCTCGATAGCCCAGTATAGCCGTCGCCGACCAGCTCACCAGCCGTATCAGATCACGTGTGCCCTGCACCTCCTCACCTCCTGCCAGGCGCATCTTGCGCTGATCATAGCCATAGAACTCACCCTGCGGATCAGGATAATCTAACGGCATCATCACAGACGATCGCCCGCATAGATGCGCGGTACGCCAGAGCGAAGAATGCATACGATCACGCGTCCACTCCACCAGCGGGATCAGCGGCAGCCCATCCCGGATATCTTCGCCATAAAGCAAAACGCTACCTAGCTTCAGCGTCGGCCAGGCACCCCTGCGCAGGCCGTATTCATCCTCAATGACCAGATCCAGCTCAACCGCGCTCTCTGCTACGCAGCGCTGCCCTACTGCTTCAGCCTGACGCCGCTCCTCGTCGCCCACAAAACCATCCTTAAACACCACCACCATATCCACATCACTGCAAGTCACCTCGCTCCCATCTGCGTGGCTCCCTTCAACATAGCACCCCCGAATCCGCCCCGCGAAAGCCGTCGCAAACGCCTCAACAACCGCTTGCAAAGCATCCTCAACCCGCGACAAATAATATTCCTTCTTCACTCAAACTCGTCATTGTTCACTCACGCTCTCCTCAGCATCCCATTCGCTGACGACAAAAGCGCCATCATCCTCTAAAGATACATAATACAGCCACTCAAATCCCTCATCATAGGAGGGCCGGACAAGTCGTTTCAGCGTAGCAAAAATAGCAACATCCGGTACGCGTTCGCGCCCCTCGCGCTGCCGGTTGCGTTCAAGACAACCCCCGGGCCGCGAATCAAAGTAGTAGCCAATCGCGGAAGCCAGGTACTGGTGAGCAAGCTGGATCAGTTCCGCTCGCTCCTCAAGAGTAGCATTTGTATTATCAATCACAACCGAGTGCCCGGCCAACAGCGCCTCCTCTATCAACTGGCGCTGCCTCCTCGCTGGCCGGCTATTATTGCGCAACAAATCTTTACTGACGTGAACATGCGTGGCAGCAAACTGCGTGCGAAAAAACGTACTCTTCCCCGACGCCTGCAGACCAATCAGAATAACTACTTCCTTCATCATAGAAATTCCAGAACCCTGGATCTCCTCCCCCTACGCATCGGTCAGCAGCGCTCGTGCAATCACCAGGCGCTGTATCTGGTTGGTACCCTCGTAAATCTGCGTAATCTTGGCATCACGCATCATGCGTTCCGCCGGATACTCCTTCATGTACCCGTAGCCACCCAGCACCTGGATAGCATCACTCGTAACAGCCATCGCGGCATCCGAGGCAAACATCTTGGCCATCGCCGAATATCGCCCAAACCCCTGCTCACCCCGATCCACCATCTCAGCGGCATTGTACACCAGCAGACGCGCGGCCTCCACCCTGGTCGCCATATCCGCCAGCATAAACTGAATGCCCTGGTTCTCGCCAATTGGCTTGCCAAACTGCACCCGTTGCTTCGCGTATGCCACCGCCAGGTCAAGTGCGCCCTGGGCAATGCCCACTGCCTGCGCGCCAATGCCAATGCGCGTGCGATCCAGCGTCATCATCGCAATCTTGAAGCCCTCACCCTCGCTGCCCAGCAGATTCTCGGCTGGCACCTCGCAGTCTGTAAAAATCAGCTCGGCGGTCTGCGACCCCTTAATACCCATCTTATCCTCAACCCTCCCCACTGCAAAGCCCGGAAAATCCTTCTCAACGATAAAAGCACTGATGCCACGCGTCCCCAGTGCTGGATCAGTCACAGCGAAAATGGTATTGATCTGCGCCAGACCGCCATTGGTGATAAAGCGCTTGGAACCGTTCAAGAGGTATTTATCGCCCTTGCGCACCGCTACTGTACGCATGGCCGCAGCGTCTGAGCCCGAACCAGCCTCCGTCAACCCGAACGCGGCCATCCACTCACCACCCGCCAGGCGCGGAAAATAGCGCTGCTTCTGCTCCTCTGATCCAAACAACAGAATCGGCATACTACCTAGTTGCTGAACCGCCAGCAGCAAGCCCGTGGTCGCACAGCAGCGCGAAAGCTCCTCAATTGCCATAGCAATCACCAGTTCGCTCGACCCCAGACCCTCGTACTCCTGCGGAAATGGCATCGCCAGGATATCATGCCCGGCCAGCAATTCTTTCATATCCCACGGAAACTCTCCACTATGGTCAATCTCCGCAGCACGCGGCGCCACCCGCTCCTGCGCCAGTTCACGAATAGCCTCTATCAGTTCCCGTTCGTCGTCGCTGACATGAGCCACAGCCATGTTTCGCCCTCCTTCATACATAGTCACATCACAAAATCTACACCACAATCCTATTTAGGAGTATATCACCCCCAGCAGCACGTTTTCTATCGCCCAGACACAAGACACGACACTCCCCCATCAGAAAACACAAGCTGCGGGAATAACTTCTCCCCTATCCGCGTTTTTATGAATAAGGTCATCACACACTGATCAAAAACAACACCGATCGAGGGTCCGATGAATAGCCCTTAATTTTCATGCCAGTATTTCATATCAATCCTTACTCGTTTCGCTGGCTTCTCTATACCATAAAAAAGCCAGTCAGGTCGGATTTTGTCGAATCTACGACCCTCTAGCCAAACACAGAGTTACGTGATATAATAGCCTATAGAATTTATCCAATGTCTTTTGACATTGCAGCCAGGCAGTTGCCCGGCTGAGGATTGAAAGAGGAAACCTTTTAAGGAAAGTGGGCACACCCCACTTTTCTGCTTGCAAGGGACCTTTTTCTGCACTCGAACAAGTAACTTTCACAGGGCGCCAGCGGGAGGAGTAAGGCATATGAAGAGCGAATTTCAGTCAGCCATCGCACAACTAATTGCCGAGAAGGGTTTACCCCGCGACGAGGTAATGGAAACTGTAGCTACCGCCTTACTGGCAGCTTACCGCAAAAGCTTCGGTGGCGGTGAGAATGTCCGCATCGAGGTAGACAAAAACGGGGAAGTACACGTATGGGCCTCGAAACGCGTCGTTGCCCAGGTGGGCGATCCTAGCCTGGAAATCTCTCTGGCAGAGGCCCAACAACTCATTCCCAAAGCAGCTCTCGGCCAGTCCGTCGATGTGGATTCATCTTCCATCTTCGCGCGCATCCCCACCCAGACCGCCAAACAGGTCATC
>JAFMRP010000593.1 GCA_017354095.1 Ktedonobacteraceae bacterium | reverse complement strand
TCCCCACTGACCCAGATCTTGATCGATCACCAGGATACGCTCATCTGTCCAGCCAAGCGCACGAGCTCGCTCGCGTAGCGCATATTGGCGGGAAGTGCTTTCTGTGTTCTCGAAGACCTGCTGAAGCGTGCTTTGGCGCACATACAAACATGCCAGACGATTGAGATGATGAGCTGTTACCTGTTGAAGCATATCAATGGTCCTCCCGATTGTGAGCCCGCTCCTGTCTGAGAAACTGTACAAGCTGCTGCAAGTCCTCAAAGCGTAGCACAGCTTTGTCACCGGGAACAACCCGAAAGGGATCAGGAAGAGCAAGGTTGGTCCATGCCAGAGGGAGGGAGCGGACTTTGGAAGTCTGTGGGTCGGCGAAGAAGACCCGCTCTTCTCCCCAGGCGTAGCTCTGAGACAGCAGAGGAAACGTCTGGCCAAAGAGAGGATGAAAGGGATGGGTAACGGTAAGGCAAGGCTCTCCATTTGTGTTATCAGGTGTAGTTGACAGTTCGTTCAAATGGATTGGTTGAGGGTCATGTCAACAAGCTGAAGCTGATCAAAAGGATGGGGTATGGACGAGCAGGGATCTCTCTGCTCCGCCAGCGCCTTCTTCATGCTTTCTAGAAGGGAAGAAGATTTCGCCGTGAAACATCAGACCGTCTTGGGGAGCCAGCGAGCTTCACCGAGAGTGTGTAAGACCCTTGGGTTGGTCAGAATATCAAGTCAGAAGCGATCAGGCCATGAGACGACATTGGCAGCTGGTGTGTTGTGCCTTTTCCTTTTGCTGGTATCATCAAACCCACACTCCTGTGGCAGAAGCGCTGGCGTCTCCAGTTCAGTCACCAACCCTGGCGAAGCCCGAACTGGAAGAGGCTCCCGGAGAGCAAAGGGCCGAGGAAAAAAAAGGAAGAGACCAGATGCAAGGGGACGTGATCGTGCAAAGAGAGACAGGGGAACCAGAAGCAGGGTTGCAAGCAGTTCAACAAGCAGTGCTGAGAGAAAGCCAGCAAGAGCAGCTTCCTCCCCCTTTGAGAACAGAGTGAGCAGGATCAAGAAAAAAGGGACCAATCCGCAGAGTACTCCCAGCAGAAAGACGCGTCTGGAATGGCTTGCGGCTCTCTGCATGCCCAAAGAAGGTTGGTGCTGATCATCACTCATCTGTTGGTTCATACGATCTCCTTTTGCCCACTGGAAAACTGGGATCCTTTGCACATTGCTGGTTCCCGCCATTAGTGTAGCAGGAGAAGCTTGGACAACACATGGGGCATCTGTCCCATCTCGCAAGCAAATCCTCTGATGGATTGAGCGGCAGGAGTGTTGCCGAGAAAGATGAACCTCATGCTGCCTCTGGAGGAAGTGGATAGCCAATGTGCTGGAAGGGTGGTACCAGACCACCTTGCAACGGGTCCTGGACGGGTAGGGCGGCAACGACCTCGCTCAGATTGTGATGAAAGAAGGCAAGGCCACCCTCGATCTGTCCAAGCCCAGCGCTACGTAAGCTGCTACGAAGCGCAAGGGAGCGGGAATGAGACTGATGCGGACTCTGCCGACTATGATCGCTTCAATCCGTTTCGAGTCGGACTCGATCATCTGGCTCTTACGGTAGAAAACCCAGGAATCCTAGAAGACCTCAAACGGGATTTGGATGCCGCAGAGGTCCGCAATCATGGGGTGGAGGAAGATCCAGAGACTCATGACGGGTACATCAGCTTCTATGACCCTGATGGCATTGCCTGGGAACTCTCTGCGATTTTGCCTCATGTTGAGGGGGAAAGCCATTCCCGATCGGTTACGCGCACGCTCTCTCGAGGCCGTCAAATAGGATGAGGAAGCGCCCTCATGGCTCACCGTAGGGAGAAGGTCTCCCAAAGCAGGTCGTCTCTGATTTCGGACTCCTGGCAGATCATCACCTCCTGAGGTTGCTCACGCTTCTTCCAAGAAACGCTGCTTGGTTTCCCAGGTCGAGGAATCGTCCACCAGACCCTCTCTGACTGGCCTCTCTGCAAGCCAGAGAAGCGTCTTCAGTTGGTTCGGTCAGCGTGCCAGGAGCCGAGAGAGCAGAGGCAGCCCGCGCTCGATCGCCAGCAAAGGAGCCGCTAACCGCTCCAGATCCTCAGTATTGTGTGCCGAAGGCGTGGGATCGGCAGGCATAGGGGCAGCGTATTGCTCTCGTTGGGCGTCTTCGTCCGACAAAAGTGAGCTCCAATCGGTTGCTTGGTACCAAGTGAATAATTGTGCGCTGGTCTGTTCTCGCGAGATGCAAGCCGTGAAGACGAGTATAACAAATCAAGAGAAGGTGTCAATCGGATTATCCTGTCTCAGGCTCGCCGCTCGTTCTCAGCGGGGGATCCGACCAGAGAGGCCGTCTCTGCGTCCAATGGTTCTCTCTGTCGCTGGGGCTGGTGATCTCTTCACGCAGCGAGGTCCGTTCGGTTCTCTCGACCCACTGCCGTGTTTCCCTCTTCTGCTGAGCGTCTCCACGAGCGTGGGTCAAGACCACTGCTCCGTATTGGGGCGTGCTCGCCTTTGGACAAGCTGAACTATTCTTCCCTTGACAACCAATACCGTATCTAAAGGTCAGGTATGCTGGCGGCACCGCCAGATATTCCCTGCTAAGAAAGCCCTTCAGTGTATTTTTGACGGAAGGGTACCACGTGCGATATAAGTATAGCATGTTGATAAATTCTGAGCGACGCGAAATGTAATGAGGGTAGTTCTGTAGATTCGCGAGCCGATAGGAGAGAAACAGTGCAGACGCAGGGAGTCCTCGAAGTTTCTTTACCCGATTATCGGCAGCTAGCCACTAGCTATCTTTTATTGCGTATTGTCACCATGAGGGTTTAAGCATGATCAACGAATCCGCTCTGGTAACCCGAGAACACCTACGAGCACAATTGATCCCACTGATCGGACGTGAGCAGGAAGTTCTCGCAGTAGGGGAGTTGCTCTTGCGCCCGGAGGTGCGTCTGGTCACGCTCACTGGCATCGGAGGTATTGGGAAGACGCGTTTAGGGCTTCAGGTAGCGAGGAGTTTAGAGCAGGAGTTTGCTGATGGCGTCTATTTCGTCCCTCTGAGCTCTCTTCACGATCCCGATCTCGTCATTCCTACGCTGGCACAAGCTCTGGGTTTGAAAGAAGCGGGCGACTGGTCACTAGAGGAGCGCCTGCAAACCTATTTGCACGAAAAACGCCTGCTCCTGCTGCTGGATAATTTTGAGCAGGTAGCCCCTGCAGCTTTCAAACTCCCCCTGCTGGTGGCTGCTTGTCCACAGGTGAAGATTCTAATCACGAGCCGTGTGGTCCTGCATATGCGAGGAGAGCATGAATTCCCTGTACTACCTCTCCTGCTTCCTGATGAACAGCATCCCGAGACGGTGGAAACGCTCTCTCACTATTCCGCCATTGCGCTCTTTCTCCAACAAGCCCGAGCTGTCCAGCCCGACTTTCAGTTAACGGTGGAAAACGCCCGTGCTATCACAGAAATTTGCGTTCGCCTGGATGGTCTGCCGCTGGCGTTGGAATTGGCGGCTGCCCGCGTGAAGCTACTGCCGCCTCGAACCCTGCTTGCACGTCTGAAGCATCGCTTCGAGATCCTTATCAGTCCATCGCAGGATCTCCCACCGCGACAGAGGACACTCCGCAACACCCTGGCCTGGAGCTACCATTTGCTCACCCAAGAGGAGCAGCGACTCTTTCGGCAACTCTCCGTCTTCACAGGCAACTTTACGTTGGAGGCAGCAGAAGCGCTCTCCAACGCTGCGCCAAGCCAGGAACTATCAGTGCTGGATGGCCTGGCATCTCTGCTGGATAACAGTCTGCTCAATCAAGTAGAGCGGGGAGCGGGTGAAGCCCGTTTTATGATGTTGGAAACCGTTCGCGAATACGGGCTGGAATGCCTGGAAGCCTGTGGAGAGATCATCGCCACCAGGCGAGTTCATGCCCTCTACTACGTGGCGTTGGCGGAGCAGGCTGAACCCTATCTTTCCAGTGGAGAACAGTGCATATGGTTGCAGCAGTTGGAACAGGCGTATCCGAATCTGCGTATGGCACTTGCCTGGTTCATAGAACAGGCAGAAGCTGAGATGGCTTTGCGCCTGAGCTGGGCTTTATGGCGCTTCTGGTGGGTGCGCGGGCGAGTACTGGAAGGGCGCAACTGGTTGGAACAGGCCCTGGCACTCAGCCAGGAGCACGAGAACGCTACGCTGTGGATACGAGCCAGAGCGGTGAGTGCACTGGGCATTTTAATCGGCATGCAGGGCCATCTTGATCAGGCCGAGGATCTGTGCCAGGAGAGCCT
>JAFMRP010000592.1 GCA_017354095.1 Ktedonobacteraceae bacterium | reverse complement strand
GATATTTCATATAGTACAAATCACGCAAATGGATAAGTAGCCAGGTAGGGGAGATAGGTTTTCTCGGTGCTATCATCCTCGTGCTTTCATTGTAACACGTTTTTGCGGATATTTATGCAAGATGGTGGTCTCAAGCGCTTCGGGGGCTGCGAACGTGTGGATACGGGCGTGTTATCTCTGAGACTGGTCTGTATTGGAGTTCTTTGGGATGTAATCTTCGGAATAAGAGATCCTGCGTACATACTTTTTCTAAACCATTTGCCTGCCGGAATGAAGAGAGATCATCGCCAGCCGAACTGGGGAGATTCGCTTTACCATCCCGCGCTTCCGATAACATGCATTAGTGGAAGCGCTCATTTTCGGTAAATCGGCCCACGCTCAGTTCTACAGAAAGCGGTCGCTCGAATGAGATTCTGGCGGGACATATAGGCCATGAGGCTTCGCAGTGACACGATCACTCTGAAGAGGATTCCTGAGGTGCTTCGTTTCTCCCCCAAACAGTGAGCAATTTGACCGTCACGAGAAAGTCTGGAGATTGCATCTCCACCAGCGCTTGTTGATAGAGTTCCTCGTAGTCATCGGGCAGACGAACCCACCGTTTCATAAAAGGCACCGCGACCCGATACATCAGCCTCATATCTTCCATATAGAGCTGTCCCCCAGACGTACTGGCATGCTGCTCAACCATGTAAGTACGCGTCTGGATGTCTCTTACCCCGTATTGGCGCATGAGCTCAGGCAGACGCGCAGTGATCCCATCTTCGTCAGGAGTAAAATAGTGCCCCGCCTGGTAAAGGGACTGAATACAAAGGCGATTCAGGCGATTGAGCGCTGGACTACTACTATTGGTGTCGATCTTTGCTTCTGTCAAGCGAATGATCCCACCAGGCCGAGCCACGCGCTGTGCTTCTTGCAGGAGCTTGGCCCAATCCCATGTCCGCAAGTAGCCTTGTGCAAAGCGTTGGTTCACGAGATCAAAGTAGGCATCAGGAAATTCGAGGGTGCGAAGCGCATCCATCTGGTGGAACTCGACCCGAGAACCAAGTTCTGAGGCGTCTGTCTGTAGACGCGCATAATCAAGTATATGGTTGTTTATATCTACCCCAATCAGCAACTGTATGCCTGGATACCGTTTCGCGGTCTCGATCAGCCAACCGCCAGTGCCACAACCAATATCAAGAACGCGCTGGAGGCTCGTTGGGTCTGGCTGCTCTGATAACACGCCTCCCATGCATGCAGTCATCAACTCATCCTGGAGGTGCAGACGAGTAAGTTCTTCTTGATGGTGCTGAGCCTGCACCACATAGGTACTCGGGTGCTGCCGATGGGAATCGCTAGACATGGCACGATACTCCTTTAAAACTCCTTGAGCCTATTATACTCATACGAGCGCACGCTGTCGAGTTGATATCCTTCGCGGCATGGCTTCGGCTGCCTGTTTACATGCTCAATAGAGAGCCGAAACGTCCTTGATCGGGATCGTGTGGAGGGGTTTTTAGTGTGCGAGGGTAGCCTCGACGCCGGAGACTGCAGAAGTGAGTTCCTGGTAGGTAAATGGTTTTCCGATGCAGCAGGCATGTGGAGTGAGTTGCAGTACCTGATTGATTTCGAGTGCACTGGCGGCAGTGCAAAAGATCAGAGGGAGCGACTTCGTCAGTGGATGCGCGAGCAATGAATTCACGACTTCCAGGCCGCTGATATCTGGCAAGTTGAGATCTATGATCAGCATATCGAGAGGAACGCGCTTTGCTGAAGCGATAGGGGGAGACGATGAAGTTACCAGCAAATCATCCAGGCATTGACGAGGATGTTCGTACACCGTCACCTGGTGGCCGGCATATTGTAACATAGTCGCACAGAGCCGAGCGATGCGTACATTGTCTTCCAGCAAACCTATTTGAGCCATAGCCAGAGTAGATTCCTTGTTTGCATATCCCCCCACTGTGTTCCATTGTAAAGTTCAAATATGTACTTTGTCAAGAAGCACAACAGAAAATTGTGCAGTTTGAATATATTAAGATCTGGCGGGGCATCTCGTGATGCGGTACAATCTGGTCATCAACATTTTGATCTGGAACCGGCATGAGTGAAAACGAAGAAACGAGAAAATTCCCCGTTAGCGTTGTACGCTTCGGTATGGGGAAGGAAATACAGCTTTACGAGGACGAACTGGCAATCACCACGCGTGAAGAGGGGAAGGAGTCACGCATTCCGCTGCATGAGATAAAGCGTCTGACATTGACGCCGGGCGATCCTAACCCATCCAAATTGATTCTACTGGCCGACCTGGAAGACGACACGACGGTCCTGCTGGCAGAGGGAATGACAAACGCGCGTGATTTCCGCGCAATGCTCCCGCACTTACTGGAACTGCATCCTGATCTAGAGCTGGATCCGCCAGATATGGGAGAGCAGTTGCGCCAGGCGCTCAACAATCGTCGTGCCTGGTCACTTACCTGCTATGGCAGTATTGTGCTCCTCTGTATCGGGCTCTACGTGCTCTACCTGATTGTCGCCTATCTGGGATCACATCATTAACTGAATAGCAGGAGACATAGAAAGGCTGCTCCGGTCATGCAGAACACCGTCAAGGAATTTACGCCTGTCATGAACAGTGAACTGGATAGCCGTGTACGGCTGTTTCGCTGTCGACTCAGTGACCGGCCAGATCAACCAGGCATGTTAGTCGATGCCTACGCGCTTATTACCGAACGCTATGTGGTTATCTGTGATACGATGATCTGTCCTGAGGACATGGAAGCGCTGCTTGGGGAGATTCGGGCAGAACTGGCCGGGCGGCAGTTGCTTGTGATCAATAGTCACGCCGACTGGGACCACTGCTGGGGCAACAGTTATTTCAAGGGTCAGTTCGCCGCGCCAATCATTGCGCACGAGCGCTGCCGTATGCGCCTGCTCGCAGAAGAAGCGCAGGAGAAGCTACGCGAAAACCGGCAACAATTTCCGTATTTTCACAGTGTGGCACTTGTGCCACCCACTATCACCTTCACCAAGCGCCTGGTCATTCACGGTGGTGATCTGACCATCGAGCTCTTCCCGGCGCCAGGACACCAGCCAGATCATATCGCAGCCTGGATACCAGAGCTGCGTTTGCTCATGGCCTTCGACGCGGCGGAAAGGCCCTTGCTCTGTCTCAACACGCCAGAAACGGTACAGGAAACGCGCGTGACCTTGCAGCGATTGAAGGCCATGCAGCCACGTCATGTGCTCTGCTCACATGGCCAGACAACCAGCCCTATGATAATCGAAGCTAATATTCGCTACCTGGACGAAATTGAGCGACGCAGCCGGGCATTGCTCGCCACGCGGAAGCCAGCGGACGAGGAGATCGGGACGGCTGCGCTGCTACTCGGCTATCCACTGGAGGAAGTGCTGGGGGATGACCGGGACGCGATAGATTACGACTTCTACCGGCAGACGCACGACAATAATATCCGGCATATCTTGCGCTGGCTGATGCAGGCCAGCGGTTAAGATTCGGATGTGTCAGTCGCAGTGGACTGCTTCTTCGCCCCGAAATTGCGTCTGCGGCTCCGGCTGATCATGCGATAGAGCAGGAAGAAAAAGACCACCACCACCAGGAGCATCAGAATACGTGATATGTTCCATCCTCCGCCCTCACCTGGATACAGGTAAACATCGTTAGTAGCAACGAACAGGCGTGTATAGCCATCTGCGCCCAAAGCAAGATCATAGGCTGGCGTCTGTTTGGGCCAGCCAGAAGCGACCGATCCCCATGTTTCCCCGCTGTCAGTGCTGTGTAGCGGGCCAACGTTGCTGGTGACATAGAGGGCAGTGCCATCTGATTGGCGGAAATCGATCATGATGCGCTGTACACTCACAGCCTGGATACCATTCTGGCTTTGCTCCCAGTGGGCGGCCTGATCATGCGAGACAAAGACGCCGTGATTCGTCCCCAGATAGACAAGGTTTTTATCTGTCCCCACCACAGCTGCCGGCTGCACGGCATAGGCAACGGTGTTGGGCGGTAGTCCATTATTCAGCGCCTGCCAGTTCGAGCCTTTGTCGTCGGCCCGGTACACCCCTGCTGACGTTGCGCTCCATAGCTGGTGCTGGCTGCTATTGAAGGCAATACCATTGATGGCCAGGCCCTGTGGCAGCCCACCGTTGGCTGTATGCCAGGTTTTGCCTTCATCTGTGCTCATGAAGACACCGCCATGTATACTCGCGGTATACAGGTGTGCTGCGGAGTTGGGATCGAAATCGAAGGAGGTATAGGTATCGGAAGGCAGCCCAAGCGAGTGCCACTGT
>JAFMRP010000591.1 GCA_017354095.1 Ktedonobacteraceae bacterium | reverse complement strand
TACTGATATTCCGTGAGAAGCACGCAGAGGACAGAAACAAATGCTACAAGTCAATCATATTCATCTGGCATATGGCCCGCGTCTCATACTCGATGATGTTTCATTTACGGTCGCTCCAGGCGAGAAGGCGGGTCTGATCGGGGTGAATGGTGCGGGCAAAAGCTCTCTCTTAAAAATTATCGCCGGGCAGCAGGAGGCCGACAAAGGCACCTTCAGCCGTCCACGCAGCCACGGCTATCTCGCGCAGGATGTCGCCCACGAAGAACCGGTCGCGGCTGGAGCTACCGTACGCGATTTCATGTTCAGCGGCACCGGCCTCGATCGGGCGATTCAGGAGTACGAGGAACTGACGGTGCGCGTTGCTGAGACCAGCGGTCAGGAGCTATCCACATCGCTGCAGCGCCTGGCACGAGCTCAGGACGCGCTGGAACGGCTTGGCTACTACGAGGCCGACGCGCGTTGCGAGGAACTGATCGCTGGTCTGCAACTGGGCGGCGTGACGCTGGAGCGCGCCGTCAATACGCTCAGCGGCGGCCAAAAAACCAAACTGGCCCTGGCGCGTCTGCTCTTCCAATCGCCGGATCTGCTGCTCCTGGACGAGCCGACCAACTTCCTCGATATCGAGGCTACAAACTGGCTGATGACATTCCTGCAGGAGTACCGGGGCGCGCTGCTGATCATCTCCCACGACATTGACCTGCTTGATCGCAGTATTACCAAAGTGCTGCGGCTCAACGAGTTTACCCACCGGCTGGAGGAGTATCGCGGCACCTATTCCAACTACCTGACAATCACTGGCGATGCCCTGGCGCTGATGGAGCGCACGAAGAAGCTGCAGGAGCGCGAGGTGGAACGGCTGCGCAAAACGTCGGATAAGCTGCGCGGCTTCGGCGCAAGCCGGGTCAGGCAGCGCATCTCTATCGACAAGCGCATCTCGCAGTTGGAGGCAAGCATGCCTCAACTGCCGCAGAACAGCCGGCGCATCAAAATCGACTTCCCGGTGCGCCAGTCCAGCGGTCAGGTAGTGCTGCTGGCCGAAGCGCTCTCCAAAAGCTACGGCTCCAGGGAGATTTTCCGCGACATCTCGTTTCAGATAGAGCGTGGGCAGCGGCTGGTGATTGTCGGGCTCAACGGCGTGGGCAAAACGACGCTGCTGCGCACCATCCTTGGCCTGACCCCGCTCAATGCCGGCGAAATCGTCATGGATCAGCGTGTGAGCCTTGGCTACTACGCGCAGGAGAACGAGGGGCTGGACTACGAGAACACGGTAATCAACGAGGCCAGCGCCATTCTCCCCTCGGACGCTAAACGCGTGCGCGGCGTGCTGGGCCGCTTTCTGTTCACTGGCGAGCGGGTCTTTCAAAAGATAGGGACGCTCAGTGGTGGCGAGAAGACCCGCCTGGCACTGGCCAAGATGGTGCTGGATGGCCCCAATCTGCTGGTGCTGGACGAGCCCACCACGCACCTCGATGTGCTGTCGCGCAACATTATCGGCGAAGCCCTGGGCAACTACCGTGGCACGATCGTCTCGGTGACGCACGATCTCGAGTTTGTGCGCTACCTCAAGCCCGATACGCTGCTGTTGATGCCAGAGGGACGCATGCTTGACTACGATGTCAAGTACGATACCCTGTTGCAACGCGCATAAATGGGCCTCAGCGAAGGAGCAGACGATAGTACAGGTCTGCTCCTTCTGCCTCTATGGGCAATGGGAAACACATTATATCTTTGCCAGCGGTCGCTTGACGTGCGTTGCTTGCTCCTTCTATACTTAACTCGTGAGAAGAGGACCACGTTAATACACACTCAGGAGGCTCCTATGCGTTTCGCCATTTCCCTTCCTCAGCGCTTTGCTGACGGTACATTTGACCCGGTCAGGCTACGCGACTACCTGACCAGGGCCGAGTCCCTCGGCTTTCATAGTGCCTGGACGCAAGAAGCCGTGCTTGGCCCCGCACCAACGCTCTCTCCACTCGAACTCATGACCTTTGCCGCCGCTTGCACCGAGCGATTGCGACTGGGATGCGCCGTCTTCGTCAGCCCCTTGCACAACCCCGTCCACCTCGCCAAAGGGATCAGCACGCTCGATCAACTGAGTCGTGGGCGCATCGAGGTCGGTCTTGGCATCGGAGGAGGAGGCAGAATGTTCTCCGCCTTTGAGGTGGATCCCGCCCACCTCGTTGCTCGCTTCACGGAAGGACTGCGGCTCATGAAGGCCTGCTGGACTGAGCCCCATATCACCTTTGAGGGCCGTTTCTGGCAACTCAATGGCGCGTTTGTCGAGCCCAAACCCTTCCAGAAACCTTACCCACCGCTCTGGTTGGGTGGCAGTCATCCGGCAGCGGTGCGCCGTGCGCTGCGCTACGGCAATGGCTTCTTTGGCGCCGGTAGCTCGACCACGGCACAGTTCGCCCAGCAGGTCCGCGTCCTTCGCGCGGCGCTGGCGGAAGCACACCAGGACCCCTCCACCTTCCAGGTCGCCAAGCGCGTCTACATCGTCATCGACGATGACGCCACTCGCGCCCGAGAACGGGTCGATGCCGGACTCAAGCAGATCTATGGTTCCTCTAACCTGGCTGCAGTTGCTGTCTACGGTCCACCCTCCGCCTGCATTGCAGGTCTGCGCGAGGTCGCGGAGGCAGGAGCTGAGCTGATCCAGTTCCACCCGCTCTTTGACGAGGCTGAGCAGATGGAACGGCTGGCCGCCGAAGTCCTCAGCGTACTGTAGAACCATTGAGTCGCTCCCTGTCTGTCATTGACCATCATCTCTTCCCCCTGTATACTGGTTGCGAGCATTTCTCCCCGGCACAATCGCCGGGGAATGCTTCAGTACATCAGATCTTCCAATCTGCGTGATATGGAGGCAATGCCAATGACAGAGTGGTGGCGCGGAGTCAATAATGCGGTGCTCTACTGCGTGCAGTTTGATCGCGATCTCGATGAGAGCGTGCTCAATCGTATTGCCCGGATGATGCTCGATCAGCCTTTCGGGGGCCTTACGCATGAGGAGGAGTATGCGGCACTTGGCGAGGCACTGCGTTCGGATGCGCGCCTGACCGAGCTCATCCCAGATTGTCATGGCGAGCAGGAGTTCCGGGATTTCCTGCAGCGATTGCAGGCACGCCTGGATGCGCTGCGCCCCTGGTCGGAGCTTCCTGAATCCGATGAGGAGCCTCCTCATGTCGATGAGCAGGCGATGAGTGATGCGATTGACTACTCAAACAAAGGCGTTGATCTTAGCGGGTTTGGCAGATACGAGGAAGCCCTGCTTGCCTATGAGCAGGCCATTCGCTTGAACCCCACCTTTACCCTGGCCTATGCGAATAAAGGCGAGGCGCTCAGAAAGCTCGAACGCTACGAAGAAGCCCTGCAAGCCTACGATCAGGCTATCAGCCTGGGCTCTACCGATGCGGATATCTATGTCAACAAAGGCGTGGTCCTCAGGAAGCTCAAGCGGCACAAAGAGGCGCTGCTCGCCGATGAACAGGCCATCTACCTGGCTCCCGATGATGCCCTGGCCCACTCGAACAGGGGCGTGGCTCTCGATAACCTTGGAAGATATGAGGAGGCGCTGCAGGCCTATGAACAGGCTATTAGCCTGAACCCCACCTTTACCCTGGCCTATGCGAATAAAGGCGAGGCGTTCAGGAAGCTCAGGCGCTACGAGGAGGCGCTGCAGGCCTACGATCAGGCTATCAGCCTGGGATCCACTGATGTGGATATCTATGCCAATAAAGGCCTGGTCCTTCAGAAGCTCGAACGCTACGAGGAATCCCTGCGCGCCTGTGACGAGGCTATTAGCCTGGACCCCTCCGCCGCTTTTGCTTACTATCACAAAGGTGAGGCCCTCAGAGGCCTGAAACGATACAATGAGGCGCTGCAGGTCTATAAGCAGATCATTGATCTGGCCCCTGACGATGCCGAGGCCTATCATGATAAAGGCGTGATTCTCGCGAAGCTGCAGCGACACGAGGAGGCGCTGCAGGCCTATGAACAGGCCATTGACCTGAATCCCAACAATATCGATGTCTATGTCAGCAAGGCCTCTTCCCTCGACGATCTCCAGCGACATGAGGAGGCGCTGCAGGTGTATGACCAGGCTATCCGCCTGAACCCCGATAACGCTGATGTCTACGCCTCCAAAGGCCTGACGCTCAATGCTCTGGAACAATATGAAGAGGCCCTGTATACCTTTGAACAGGCCGAACGCCTGAGCTCTGACGATGCCGATATCTACACCAACAAAGGCATCACTCTCTATCACCTCGAAAGATACGAAGAGGCGCTGCAGTC
>JAFMRP010000590.1 GCA_017354095.1 Ktedonobacteraceae bacterium | reverse complement strand
CAACCAGTCTGCCCTACATGGTACATCTTCTGCTGCTCATGCCCACATTGCTTGGAGTCTGGATGATGCCAAAGACGATACCAAGACAACCAGGGAGGCAGAAGAGGCCCATTCCCTCTTCGCGTCTGTCGGTTCTGAACGGCTCGCCGTTTGCCCTTGGAAGTGTCACTGCTTTCGTCGCCTGGGCGGTCATTGCTCTTTTCGTCGCGCTTGCTCCAACCTATGTGGCTATTTTCCTTCATGTGCAGGATCTCATGGTAATAGGGGGCGTGGTTTTCCTCCTGCTTGGTGCTTCGACTGTCACACAAGCACTGCTCCGAGAGCTTCCTGCCCAGAGAGCCATAGTGACAGGAATCGTTCTCCTTCTCCTCGGCCTGGGGAGCGTGATTATTGCCGTCCCAATGCACTCGTTGGCGCTGCTGCTGGCCGGTATGATAGCTAATGGAATTGGTCATGGGCTGGCCTGGATGGGGAGCCTGGCATTCGTTACCCTCACAGCTCCATCGTCTCGACGTGGTGAGATCCTTGCACGTTTCTATGTCGTGATGTATCTTGGAGTGGGTCTTCCTGTGATCGGAGTGGGCTTTCTGACAGCGTGGATTGGCCTGTATGGAGCCATTGCGTTTTTTGCGGGAACGGTCGGGATCATGGGAGTGAGCCTTGCAGTCTTTATCAGCAAAGTTCCTCCCGAATGTATTGCCCCCTGCCGCACAGCAGGCGAGAGCGAGGATCATCCAGATAAGCGTTGGAGAGGAGAGAATCGGTAAAAAAGCTGGAGAAAAGCGTGAGTCTGGATACGAATTGTTGAAAGGAAAAGAAATACATGGCGTTTCAATTCATCTGTAGTATATGTCATCAGAAGTATGATCCCGCAAGCCTGGTTTGGCGCTGTTCTTGCGGCGGTGTGTTGGATGTCGCCCCTTTTCCAGTGCACTTCTCTCTGGAAACCACTCAGAAGCGTTTTGCTGGCCTGTGGAGATACCGCGAAGCACTGCCTTTTGATTCAAGCTTTACCGACTGGCAACAGATTACTATGGGTGAAGGCTCCACTCCTCTGCTGGCCGCCGGTGCAGCTCTGCCAAGCGTTTTTCTGAAAGTCGAGTACCTGATGCCAACTTCCTCCTACAAGGATCGTGGAGCAGTGGTCTTGATGGCGAAAGCGCGTGAACTGGGGGTCAGGCGTGTGGTCTGTGACAGTAGTGGTAATGCTGGCGTCGCTCTGGCGGCCTATGCAACCCGTGCAGGCATTGACTGTGAGGTCTATGTTCCGGCGAGTGCTTCCGCAAAAAAGTTGAAGCAGATGGCAGAGCATGGGGCGACGGTCCATTCCATCCAGGGGACACGCGAAGATGCAGCGAAGGCCGCGATTGCTGTGGTGGAGCAAGAAAACCTGTTTTATGCGAGCCATATCTACAATCCCTTTTTCTTTCAGGGCACAAAGACGTATGCCTTTGAGATTTGGGAGCAGTTCGAGGGTCGTGTGCCCGATCTTCTGGTCGTCCCGGTGGGCAATGGCACCTTGGTCCTCGGCCCCTACTACGGCTTTCAAGACCTCCTGGCAGCCGGTCTGATTAAGACGATGCCGCGTATCCTGGCTGTGCAGGCGGAGAACTGCGCCCCTCTCGCCAGGGCTTTCCGAGAAGGGGCCGAAGTGGCTCAACCGGTCGTGAACGAGGGAACCATCGCGGAGGGAATCGCTATTGCCGCTCCTGCACGCAACCGACAGATTCTGGCTGCTATTCGGGAGTCACAAGGTGCCATTATAACGGTCGCAGAAGCAGATATCGTCGCGGCACACAGAGAGCTCGCGCGATCGGGGTTGTATGTTGAGCCAACTGCTGCGGTCGCTTACGCTGGCCTTTCAACCTATCTGAGACAAGCAGATGATCCAGAGCTGTCCATACGGAGAGAACCATTCCGGCAAGGCACACAAACAGCAGTCGTCGCTCTAACCGGTTCAGGACTCAAAGCCAGTCCTGAGTCAATCCTTACTCGACCTTGCGACCATGATAATTGACCTGCTGCTGCGAACCCGGCATGATACCGTATCCGTCGAACCCGAAAGACACAATATAGGTGGGAGTCAGACGCAGCATATCCGGCGCAAACTGGGCATTGATTGCTTTTCCTCCTTCCGAAAACGCCTGGACGGTTCCACGCACCTCGACGAAGCGCGCTTTCCAGGGAGGCTGGACATCATCCACCACAAAGGCAATCCGCCCATGACGCAGGGCGTCGCGGTATTTTTTGCTGGATGCGATGTTATGCCCCCCGATGTCAATGGTATCGGTCTCGGGGTTGTAGCGAAAGCCCACTGGAACAACGTGCAGATCACCCTTCTGGCTGATCGTAGCCATTCTTCCCAGCCGTTGACTTTCTAAGTACGCGATTTCTTCTGTGGTAAACTTGCTCATTATTCCACCCTGCGACTATTCGTTTGGATTTCCCCCGGACCATACTGCGACAGATCTTTGGTCAGGAGCAGAGAAACAATATACGTGGGCGTGAGACGGATGAACTCATCCGAGAAGGCTGGCATGACCTGCTTCCCTCCTTCTGAAAACGCCTGAACGGTTCCGCGTACCTCAATGAAGCGTGGTTGCCAGGGTGGTAACACATCATCTACCACAAAGGCAACCCGCCCATGACGGATCGCCTCGCGATATTTCTTGCTGTTGGCAAAATTGTGCCCACCGATATCGATGGTATCGGCCTCAGGATTGTAGCGAAAGCCCACCGGGACCACGTGAAGGTCGCCTTTTCCATTGGTGGTTGCCAGTCGCCCAAGGCGCTGGCTCTGGAGATACTCAATCTCTTCTGGAGTAAATCTACTCATCTTTTTTCCTTTTTCTGTAAAACAGTTCCGCCTCTCAAAAAAGGACGGACTTCCAGAGAAACGGTAATGCTGACGTCATGCTTTTTCATCGAGAGGATGAAGAATCACGACCGGGATCTCTCGGGAGGTACGCTTCTGGTAATTCGCGTATCCAGGAGCGGCTTCTATCAGGCGCGCCCACAATTCGCTCCGCTTTTCCGGGTTCGCCGTTTCGGCCCTCACCTGGATGCGTTGCCTCTTGACTTGAATGATCGCCTGCGGGTTGCTCTTCAGATTGAGATACCAGGCTGGATGTTGTGGGAGACCGGCATAGGAGGCGATGATCACATAGTCGGAGCCGTCTCTCAGACATCCCAGGGGCACCGTTCGCGTTTTCCCGGACTTGCGCCCCGTCGTGGTGAGCAAGAGGACGGATAGGGATTGCATGCTCCCCCCTATGGCCCCACCAGTCAATCTGTAGAAAAAGACGCTCATAGAAACCATCGCTTTGAGCATGGCATTGAACATAGGTCTGGCCTTTCCTGCGTATAGTTATCGCATCCCCGTGTGGCGGGTGCCTTGACCCCTCACCGCACGATATGGTATGCTCTATATGGACACATTGTCCACATGCTTCATTGTATCGGACAGGTTGTCCATTTGTCAAGAGGGAGTTGAATGAGCGAAGAATTCCACGAGTGTTCCTTGCCTTATACCCCTTCAGAGTTGTTCCGACAGCCCCGACGAGCCGAACGGCGTGATGCAGCCGAGAATCGCCAGCGCATTCTGGAGGTTGCTCGGCGTCTCTTCGCCGAGCAGGGCGTTGAAGCGGTCAGCATGCATCAGATTGCCCTGGCTGCCGGGATCGGACAGGGAACGCTGTATCGCCGCTATGCCAATAAGAGCGAACTCTGTCTGGATTTGTTACGCGAGCCATATGAGCGCTTTGGAGAAGCGATCGCGACCGAGCTTTCGCCAGCTTCGACCGCTTCTGCGCTTGAACGGCTGGAGTGCGTGCTAGACAAAATGGTCCTGTTTCTCGAAGAACAAGGCACCATGGGAGGACTCGTGGCTGGAACCGAGAGGCGAGAGGGACCGTGCAACGAGCCTGTTCCCTCCCGGCATCACGCGTTTCAAACCACACCGTGGTATCGGTGGTTACACGACCTGTTGGCAGGACTCCTTACGGAAGCGGTGGAACGCGCTGAACTGGCCGCTCTTGATATTCCTTATACAGCTGATGCCATCCTTGCTGCACTTCATCCTGCGGTGTATCGCTTTCAACGGCAAGAGCGCGGCTTTTCTACCGAACGGATCTTGCAGGGGCTGCGCCACATCTATATCGATGGTGTCAAGACGCCGTCTGCGCAGGCGAGAAGAGCAGACGACCCCTCCACTGTTTAGCGGTGCATTAACTTCCAGCCTCGAAAGACAAACTATCCCTGGCACCTTTGCCATAAAGGTGCCAGGGATACCCA
>JAFMRP010000589.1 GCA_017354095.1 Ktedonobacteraceae bacterium | reverse complement strand
GTCCCTTGTCCCACTCACCCAGATCTATCTCATCTTCGAACATACAGGGCACTACAGACGAAACATGGCGATGAGATAGCACTGCTTGTTTGTTGACTTTCCAATAGAACGCATGTACTGTTGTCAGTGGAGAGGCGCTGAGGAGTAGCTCCCCTCAGAAGAGGACTCGCAGAACCTTCAGGGCATTTTGAGGCACGACCTTTCGGTGGTAATTGGGGGGCGTGCGCGAAATCCTTCATACGCATTTGAAGGCCAGTACCACTTTTCGTCTGTAACTGGGCAGGCCACGCCCACGGGTCCTGGCCTCTCCACCCAAAAGGCAGGTGTGACAATGACCAGCAGCAAACAGAAGCGTGCAGCCTTCCAGGCTTTGCCCACTCTCTCGAATGAGTCCCTTTACGTTGGTGTTGATATCGGCAAATTCAAACATGTTGCTGGCTTCCTCTCGAAAACGCTTTTAGAACGTCATAAATATTTTGATCATTGTCCTGCCTTCATCTTTGAGCAATCACGAGAAGGATTCCGGGCTTTTGTAGGGCGTATCCAAGCCTATTGTCCTCTTGAGCAGTGCTTCATTCTCATGGAACAAACAGGCCATTATCATCGATCACTCCTCCAGTACTTGTTAGAGTTGGATCTTCCGGTTTTTGTTATCCACGTTCAACGCCGCCAGGAGGGCATGGTCAAAACTGATAAACGCGATGCGTTAGGGTTAGCAAACCAGCTCTACACCCAACTTGAGCTCGGTGCCCAGGTGGCCAACACACTTCAGGCAATTCGTCGGGCACTTCCTCCCTCGGAGGCTGCAGCTCAGCTCAAAGGATTGATGCGCCACCGCTACGAACTGGTGAACGAAGCAACCCAGCGGAAAAACAAGCTGACAGCCATTTGTGACGAACTCTTTCCCGAATTTACTCAAGTCTTCAAAGACCCGAATGCTGCTCTTGCTTGAGATCTGCGTGAGCGTTTTCCTACACCTGCTGCTCTTACCGCGGCGACTTCGGGAGAACTTCGAACAATTCGAAGAAGAAATCATCCCTCGGAAGCCCAGTTTGTGCAGATCCAACAGCTCGCCGGGCAAAGTATTGGAACGAAAAACCTGGCCCGGCAAGACAGCCTGGTTATCGAACAAACATTGCTGATTCAAGAACTTCGACTCCTTCAAAACCATCTTGAGCAACTGGAAGAGAAAATTGGCCAGATCGTTGAGAACAGTCGCGAGGGTCAGATTCTGACCTCCATCCCTCCCATTGGCCCGCTCTTTGCGGCGTCGATCATCGCGACTATCGGCTCTATTGGCCATTTTGAGGATGCAGCTCATCTCAAATCCTACTTTGGCTGGGCACCCATCAGAACGCAAACAGGTGTCTCTTTTGATCGCACGCGCCTTACAAGGGCGGGATCACGTGAAATGAAGAAAGTGATGTTCCTTGTCGCTTGGAAAGCAGTCCAGATGGATACCGAATGGGCCAAGCTCTACAAGCGTTTGGTTCCTCGACTCTGTTTCTATGATGAGAGAAAGCAAGCCTACAAAGGAAAAGGGAAGGCTTTAGGCCATATCATCGGTCGATTAATCACCCTGATCTTCACGCTCCTCAAGAAGGATTACGAGCTCCTCAACAAACTTTCACCTGACACTGAATCTCCTCCACCGACTAGATATGATCCTGAACTGCATCAACATCACCGGACAGGGCACTATTCCCCACTCCGCAGGGAAGGACCACAGAATCGTATTGTTCAGCACTCCTCGTGAAGATGGTTCTCTCTGCCACATAGGTATTGAAAACATTAGAGCATTTTTCGGGTATTCGCTCCTCACCTCTCATACGCATTACCATCTAGCTGACAGCGCCAAGCCGTCAGTCCGTTCTCACAGATTGGTTGTTTTCTTATCGGGTCTATGCAGGAAGAGTAGTCGGCTCCAACTTCACCTGATAACCCAGCTGCTCTAAGCGGCGCACCAAGCGTTTTGGACCGCTTGCCGGTCCCACTCGTCGAAATAATTGCCTCCTAGCTCCTAATAGTCCTGCTCCTCTGACAAGAGGTGATAGATAACGACCAGGAGAGTGTGCCCAACAAACAGCGATGGTGGCCTTCTTCCCTCCACGTCGAAGCGCGAGACGCTGGTAGTGAGCCGAGAGATAGCACTCTTTGGTGTGCATGGCCGCGTGGGCCGCCTCTACCAGGGCAGAGCGTAACCAGGGACTCCCTTTGCGCGTCCTGCCGCTCAAGCGTTTCCCTCCACTCTCGTTGTTGCCTGGGCACATCCCAGCCCAAGACGCGAGGTGATGGGCGCTGGGAAACCGGATCATATCCGGCCCGATCTCAGCCAGGATCACTTCCGCCAGGCGTCGTTTGATCCCAGGAATGGTCGAGAGGCGCTGGATCTGCTGCTCATAGGGACGCAAATGCTCTGCAACCTCTGTGCTCATGCGGCAGAATGGCTTCATCTAGGGTGTCAATATCAGCGAGTTGTTCAGTCAGTAGGAAGCGGTGATGCCCACGACATGCGCAATGAGCTAGCCCCTGTAGCAGATAAGCTGAGATGTGCCTCTTTGAAAGGCTGTTGCCCACTTTGGGGGCTTGCTCCTCGCTGGCTCCTCGGATTTCGAGAGATCCCTCAGAAACCTGACACCAGATGGCAAGTATGCTGATCTACACTGAGGGCGAAGAGGACTTTCCTGAGCTGGGAAACCGCTGAGGAGCCACAAAAGAACGAGGAGCAGAAGATGTTACGAAAGATTGATTGTGTCATGATCCGGGTGAATAATGTAGAAGCCGCAGCAGCCTACTATGCCCACGTCTTTGGCCTTCGCCCACACTGGAGCGGAGACGACTCGATTGGACTGACATTCCCAGAGACTGACGCGGAAATTGTGCTTCACAACGATCCTGCAATTCCTTCCTCAGTCGAAGTTCATTATCTGGTCGATGATGTGGTTGGCGCTGTCGCACACCTGGCCGCGCAGGGGTGCCAGATTCTGGTCGCTCCTTTTCCGATTACGATTGGGAAATGTGCTGTGATTCGCGATCCTTTTGGCACGCGGCTGTGCATTTTGGATATGATGAAAGGGCCGCGCCCACTCAACCTGGCTGGATCACACCTGGAGAGTCAGAAGTGACCAGGCCAAGCCGGCTCCACCTACACAGCGTGACCCGCTTGCGGACAATACCACTTAAACAAGATGCCAAGGAACACCCAATCTGACATACTGAAAAAAGTTTCGCGTGTTAGAAAGGAGTTCCCTGTGTGGTTCCACACCCTCAGAGAGTGGGGAGACCCAGGAAGGTTGCCAGACGGTCTGGAATCCCGAAATGGGTAAGCCTGATCCGCTCTGCCGCTTCCGTTCGAGCATTGCGAGCCAGCCGCTCGTCCCATGATAAGCGATAATGCGCCCGCGCGGCCCGAGAGATTGTCGGAGAGGAAGCAGCAGAGGGTTTCTTGAAAGTTGGCTCCATCTGGACCGAGAGGTGCTGACGATGCAGACGCAGGCAGGCGTGCCGAAGGTTTCGTCGGGGCCAGTCTCGCCAGAGGAGCGGAGCAGAGCCTACCGACAGGGGATGAAGCAGCACGCTCACCTGGCGCGGTTTGGCCGTGGTCCTTCCGTCCCATTGGCACTGCTCACGTAACGGACACGGACGACAGTCGCGAATGCTGGCGGAATAGACAACCCGCAGACTGCCATCGCTTTCTCGGCGCCGCTCATTCGGGACCAACACGTTGCCTGCCGGACAGCGAAGGGTCCCATCCGGCTGGAGTGGAAAGTCTGTGCCGGTGAAGCGGCCAGCTTTCCAGGACGTCGCGGTGGCAGGTGGAGCATACCCTGAGGCGGGCGCGGAGGAAGCAGGTGAGACCGGGCACGTGGACGTGTTGGACGTGTGCTCAGGCTTTGGTGGGAGGGCAGGCGCAAACTCGGTGGTGCGCACCGGCTCAGGATGAATCCGATGTCCCAACTCCAGACGGAGGTTCCAGGTCCACTGAGCCATGATCTGCCAGGCTTCCTGTCCCCAGGCTGAGTGGCTACACCAGCGGTCCGGCTCCAACTCCTGGTCTTCGTCTTCCATTGCCGTTTCAAAGGCGCCAAGATGCAGATAGAGGGACACGACGTCGGAGGCGGTGAAAGCGCTCTGGGGAAGATTGGTCAAGAACAGCTCATAGACGACTCCGTTGCGGATGCGTCCGACCTGGCGCTTCTTTTTCTTCTTCGTTGGGGCGGGATGGGTGGCGACAATGACACGAACGAGAGGGCCGTTCTCGGAGAGGCGCTGGTCTGGACAGTCGTAGAGCGCGCGGCAGA
>JAFMRP010000588.1 GCA_017354095.1 Ktedonobacteraceae bacterium | reverse complement strand
GGTAGTGCATGTCGCCTATGAAGACGTTCTGGCATATGCACACTGGGTGGGCAAAGAACTCCCCAGCGAGGCCGAGTGGGAATTTGCCGCGTGGGGTGGGCTGGCGGGTACAGAATACGTCTGGGGCGATGAGCTTATGCCAGAAGGGCAGGCAATGGCCAATACCTGGCAGGGAGAGTTCCCCATCGAGAATACTTTGGTCGATGGGTTTGAGGGCACATCCCCCGTTGGCTCCTTCCCCGCGAATAGCTACGGCCTCTACGATATGATTGGCAATGTTTGGGAGTGGACGGCGGACTGGTACGGAAATCACCACCAGGTGACGAACGCTTGCTGTAGCGTGCGAAATCCGCGTGGCGGGGCGCTGGCGCAAAGCTATGACCCGTCTATGCCTGAGATCCGTATTCCGCGCAAGGTAACGAAAGGCGGATCATACCTGTGCGCGCCGAACTACTGCCGGCGATACCGGCCAGCAGCTCGTATGCCGCAGACGCTTGACAATTCAACCTGCCACCTCGGTTTCCGTTGCATACTTCGCGCAAAATAAAGTACAGCGATCGTTCAAGTACAAACTCGCTCCATGATCTCTGTTTGGCAAAGCTTTGTATGCTAGAAACAGGGGAACTCCTTGTTCTCTTCCTTTGATCTCCCCTTCACTCTCTATTCAAAGGAGAAGTTCTGGATGACTAAACCATTTCAAGGTGTCATTAACATTGACATTCGAGACTCACAACCCGATTGGACGCCTTATGAGCAGCCTCAAGCACCAGCAGGCTCTCCGAATGTGATCTACATCGTGTGGGATGACGTTGGCTTTGCTGCAATGGAACCGTTTGGGGGGATGATCGAAACTCCGACGATGCAGAGACTGGCGCAGGCAGGACTCCGTTATACCAACTGGCATACCACCGCGCTCTGCTCTCCATCTCGCTCGTGTATGCTCACCGGACGCAATCACACAACGAACGGCATGGCCTGCATCGCCGAGGCGACGACAGGTTTTCCCGGCTCCAATGGGCATATTCCCTTCGAGTGTGGCACGCTTGCCGAGATGCTCGTTGAACGTGGGTATAACACCTATATGACTGGCAAGTGGCATCTATGCCCTGAAGATGAAGTCAATATGGCCTCTACCAAACGCAATTGGCCCATCGGGCGAGGCTTTGAGCGGTACTACGGCTTCCTCGGCGGTGAAACCAATCAATGGTATCCCGACCTGATCTACGATAACCATCCCGTCGAACAACCGAAAGGACCTGAAGAGGGCTACCATCTCTCAGCAGATCTGGTGGACAAGGCTCTCGAATTTCTCCGGGATGCCAGGGCAATTGCTCCTGAAAAACCTTTTTTCCTGTACTTCTGTCCTGGTGCAGGCCATGCACCACACCACGCTCCCAAGGAGTGGATTGAGAAGTACAAAGGGAAATTTGATATCGGGTATGAGAAGTATCGCGAAATCGTCCTCGAACGCCAGAAGCAGATGGGCATTCTCCCTTCGGAGACGCAGCTGTCCCCCATAAATCCTGTCGGGACGCCTGGAACGACACGAGGCCCGGACGGAACACCCTTCCCTGACCTCGATTACACCAAACCCTGGGATACGCTTTCAACTGAGGAAAAGCGGCTCTTCTCTCGTATGGCTGAGGTGTATGCAGGTTTCCTCAGTTATACCGACCACGAAATCGGTCGCCTCATCGACTACCTGGAGCAGTCAGGCCAGCTTGAAAATACACTGATCATCATGGTCTCCGATAATGGTGCCAGTGGTGAGGGCGGACCAAATGGCTCTGTCAACGAGAATAAGTTCTTCAATGGTATCCCCGATACCCTGCAGGAGAATCTCAAATACCTCGACGCTCTTGGGAGTCCGCGAACCTATAATCATTACTGCACTGGATGGACGATGGCCTTTAATACGCCTTTCAAGATGTGGAAGCGCTGGACCTACAATGGGGGCATCTGCGATCCCCTCATCGTTCACTGGCCTGCTGGCATCAAGGCACGCGGAGAGATCCGCCACCAGTATCATCATGCCATCGACCTGGTTCCAACGGTCCTCGATTGCCTGGGCATCGAAGCACCGGCTATCATTAAGGGGTATTCGCAACTGCCTATTGAAGGCGTGAGCATGCGCTACAGCTTTGATCAGCCAAACGAGCCAACGACCAGAGAAACGCAGTATTACACCATGCTGGGATCTCGCGGCATCTGGCACCGAGGCTGGAAGGCGGTCACAACTCATCCTCCCATCTCAGACTGGAGCAACTTTCAGAAAGATACCTGGGAACTCTACAACTCAGACAAGGATCGCTCAGAGGTGCATAACCTTGCCGACCAGCATCCCGAGAAGCTCCAGGAACTCATCAATCTCTGGTTTGTGGAGGCTGGCAAATATCATGGCTTACCTCTTGATGATCGCTCGGCCCGGGAAGTCCTTACGGTTCCACGGCCCCAATTGACCAGGCCGCGTGATCGCTATGTCTACTATCCCGACTGTGCCGAGGTGCCCGAAGCCTCAGCGGTCAACATCCGCAATCGCTCGTACTCCATCAGAGCTGAGGTGGCATGCCCGGCCAGTGGAGCACAAGGGGTCATCTTTGCACATGGAAGCCGCTTCGGAGGCCATGCACTCTATGTGAAGGACGGGAAGCTGCACTATGTCTACAACTGGCTTGGTGAGATCGAGCAGAAGATTAGCTCCACTAAGACTATACCAACCGGTTCATCAACCTTGTCGGCTATCTTCACCAAAGAGGGCGAGAATCCGCGTGGAGTCGCTCATGGAACGCTCGCCATCTATATCAACAACGAGAAAGTAGGCGAAGGCAAGATCAAAACCCAGCCAGGCAAATTCTCACTCGCTGGCGAAGGACTGAACGTGGGCCGCGATGGTGGCGATCCCGTCACAACGGATTATCCGGGAACACGCCCCTGGGCCTTTAGCGGGACCATCAAACAGGTCGTCGTTGACGTGAGTGGCGATCTCCACAAAGACGTTGACACCGAAGCGCAGGCCATGCTGGCTCGCGAATAAGCAAGAACAATCTTCGCGTGGATTGAAGCTGGATGGCAAGGATGCCCCTTTCTCTCCGTGCCTGACTTCATTACACCAGGTGTGTGGCGGTTTCCTTTGCCACCGCCAGGAAGTTTTTCACAATCGCTGAACGCGTATCGCGCGGCCAGGCTACCGCCATCTCGGTTAATGTCTCTGTTCCCTCTAACTCGCGATACACTACTCCCTGGCTCCGAATGTTTTGCGTTGATAGTGGAACGAGCGAGACTCCTATCCCGGCTGCGACCAGGCTCACAATGGTGTGTATCTCCGTTACTTCCTGGACCACGTTGGGGCTGAAGCCAGAGGCCAGGCATAGCTTCATCAACTGGATGTAATAGCCTCCTCCCTGCTGACGCGATTGGAGCACAAACGGCTCGCGAGCAAGCAGCGATACAGGAATATGTTCCCGTTGTGCGATAGGATGCTTCTCCGGCAGTACACACACAATCCGTTCCCGGCGCAGCGACTCAACATTCACCAGCGGGGTGTTGATAGGCAGCCGCAGAAGACCAACCTGAATATGACCCTCCTCCAACGCTCTCACTTGCTCTTGCGTCGTCAGCTCTCGCAAGGCTACCTCGATGTGAGGAAAACGCTCGCGATAGACACGCAACATTGCCGGAAGCAGATCGTAGGTGCTTGAGCTAATGTAGCCAAGCACCAGCCGTCCCTCCTCACCGTGATATGCCCGTTGCGCCGCTCGTTTTGCCTCCTGGACTCGGGCAAGAATATCCTGTGCCGCTGCCAGAAAGACCCTTCCTGCATCCGTCAGTTCCACCGTACGCTTCGTTCGATGCAAGAGAGGAAAGCCCAGTTCGCCCTCCAACTGCCTGATCTGCTGGCTCAGAGATGGCTGTACAATCGAGAGCCGCACCGCCGCCCTGCCAAAGTGTAACTCCTCCGCAATGACCACAAAATATCGTAAATGGCGCAGTTCCATACTCTCTTCCCTTCTTATTAATAGTCTCTATCTATTAATCTCCCTGTAATTATGTATTGGACATGCAAGTATTGTTGATTTTATACTAAAAACAAGCGGTGTGGTAAGACGAAAATGAATAAATATATGTATGCCAGCCCTCCTGTATCCTTATCCCCCGCGCCGCCTTCGGTTGAGGGATATCAGAGCGGGGTTACAAGGGGCGCCGCCCCTTGCCGGGGTGCGGGGTGCTGCTGCTCCGACCACCTGACGAACGCAGTTCGTAGCTGCGTAGCAGCGTTGGTGGTCGGAATAAGAGCACAGGGGTCCCCGC
>JAFMRP010000587.1 GCA_017354095.1 Ktedonobacteraceae bacterium | reverse complement strand
CTGATGGCTATTTTCGGACAAATTCGCGTGCTGATGGCAGCGAGGCTTGAATGAGAGGCTTTTGATATTACCAGGATGGTGACCAGTGCATGTGATCGCGGGCTGGAATAATCCGGCCTGTTCATGTGTTAGCAGATATAGATCCCCAATGGCGTGGAGTTCCGCTCACTAGTCTTGTAGTTTTTCCTTGACAAGCGAAAAATAGGCATGGTACTCTTTTGTTAACTACTTTGCATACTAAATTGATTAACTTAGTCAACAATGAGGTGAATCCACATGGGTGAAGCATCCCGTGAGATCATGCGTCGCGCGCGCCAGCAGGTGCCTGAATGGACGCCTGCCCGGGTTCGAGACGAACTGGCCGAGCAGAGGGAGAGCCGCCGGCAGGATATCGTCCTGGTCGATGTGCGCGAAAAGCTCGAATGGAATGAGGGGCACATTCCGAACGCCATACATGTGCCTCGCGGTTTTCTGGAGCTGCAAATAGAAGAGGCTGTTCCTGATAAAGAGAAGACGGTTGTGTTATATTGTGCGGGCGGAGTGCGTTCGCTCATGGCGGGTAACACGCTGCAGCAGATGGGCTATCAAAATGTGATCTCGATGTCGGGGGGCTTTGGACAGTGGAAGGGCAGCGGTTTCAACTTTGTGCAGCCGCGTACCATGAGTGATGCCCAGGCCCGGCGTTACAGCCGTCACCTGTTGATCCCCGAGGTTGGTGAGGCCGGCCAGTTCAAGCTGCTGGACTCGAAGGTGCTGCTGATCGGGGCTGGTGGTCTTGGTTCGCCCGCCGCGTACTACCTGGCAGCCGCTGGTGTGGGTACGCTTGGCATTATCGATGCTGACGTGGTTGATGACAGTAATCTGCAGCGTCAGATCTTGCACAACACGGAGCGCATCGGCCAGTATAAAGCCGAATCGGCCCGCCAGACGCTTGAGGCACTGAATCCCGATGTGCAGGTCAAGACCTATCTTGAGCGCCTGGACGAGACCAACGTTCACCAGCTGGTGGCCGAATACGATGTCATCGTTGATGGTACCGACAACTTCCCCACGCGTTATCTGCTCAATGATGCCGCGCTGCTGGCCAACAAGCCGGTCGTGCATGGCAGTGTCTTCCGCTTTGAAGGCCAGGTAACCGTCTTCAAGCCTTATGATGGTCCTTGCTATCGCTGCCTCTATCCCGAGCCGCCACCGCCCGCGCTCGCGCCAAGCTGCGCTGAAGCTGGTGTGCTGGGTGTGCTGCCTGGTATTATCGGGATGCTGCAGGCGACCGAGACGATCAAACTGCTGCTCGGAATTGGCGATCCGCTGGCTGGTCGTTTGCTGACCTACGACGCGCTGGCCGGCGAGTTCAATGAGCTGCGCCTCTTCCGTGATCCCGACTGCGCGGCCTGTGGCGAGCATGGCAATCCTGAGAACCTGCCCACCTACGCCGACGTGTGCGCGCTGCCCGCGTAAACAGAACAGGGGGCCGATCTCGGGTGCGGGGCTGACGTCGGTAGGCGAAACCGGCCCCCACAGCCACACACACCGGCCACCCGCAAGGGGTGGCCTTACATGTCCGCAGGGTGATCCGTAGTAAGGGGATGCGGGGGCGAAGCCCCCGAGTAATTATCCCCCCCGCGAGCGCCGCAGGCGATTCCTTGCAGATCGCCTGAGCACGCAGTGCTAGCTGCGACAGCAGCGTTGGCGATCTGCACAAGAGGGCGGCGAGAATACAGACATATATCATATATAAAGGATATAAGGAGACCATATTCGATGGCAAATGTACGACTTGCACCAGTGCTGCGAGCCTCCGCAGGTGGTTCCAAGCAGGTGAGTGTGGAAGGCAGCACCCTGGAAGAAGTGCTCAACGACCTCTACCAGCGCTACCCTTCGCTCAAAGAGCAGATTCAGCCGCAGGAAGAGCTGAGTCGCTTCGTCAATGTCTATGTGAATGACCAGGACGTGCGTTACCTGCAGGGGCTGGCAACACCCGTGGGAGCGAGCGACACCGTAACCCTTTTGCCTGCTATGGCAGGCGGAGACCATCACTAGGAGCGGACCCATGCGCTACGGCAGCATCCTGGAGACCATTGGCAATACTCCTCTGGTAGCATTGAAAAGCTTTAGCCCACGCCCGGAAGTAGAGATTTACGCCAAGCTGGAAGGGGCGAATCCGACCGGTAGTATCAAAGATCGCGTAGCTCTCAAAATGATTCAAGAAGCTGAAGCCAGCGGCCGGCTGCAACCCGATTCGATTCTGCTGGAGCCGACAAGCGGCAATACCGGCATCTCATTGGCGATGATCGCGCGTATCAAAGGCTATCAGTTTGTCGCGATCATGCCGGATAATGTGACCCGGGAGCGTCGCCAGATGCTGGAATTGTACGGCGCGCAGATCATCTATTCGGATGGCGCGCAGGGAAGCAACGGTGCTGTCAGGATGGCGCAAGAGCTGGCGCAGCGCAACAGGCGCTATGTGATGCTCTACCAGTATGGCAACCAGGCCAACCCTCGTGCTCACTACGAGGGCACGGCATTGGAGATTATCGAAGACCTGCCCGACCTCGACGTGTTCGTGGCGGGCCTGGGGACGGGCGGTACCCTGACCGGCAATGCCCGGCGCCTGAAAGAATACAACCCTGCCATCAGGGTCGTGGCGGCTGAGCCGATGCAGGGCGAGGGTGTGCAGGGCCTGCGCAGCCTGGAGGACGGCTTTGTTCCTCCGGTGCTTGACCAGTCGCTACTCGATGCTAAAATTCTTGTCGCGAGCAAGGATGCAATCTGGCGCACGCGTCAGCTGAAGGACCAGGAAGGGATCTTTGCCGGCCCGTCGTGTGGCGCCTCGTTACACGCCGCGCTGCGCGTGGCCAGCTCGATTGAGCGCGGCAAAATAGTCGTCATTCTGGCCGACGGCGGCTGGAAATACCTGAGTGAAGACCTCTGGACGCGTGAACTTGATCAACTTGAAGATGACTTAGAGGCAAAAATACTATGGTAAATAGTTTTGTAGTACGTATTCCAGAGGCAATCTATCAGGAGATGCTGGAGCATGTCAGCGCCGGCTATCCCAATGAAGCCTGTGGCGCGCTCGGCAGTAAGGATGGGCTGGTCGTGAAAAATTATCCGACGGCCAACGCTGCTGAGCAGCCAGACGACTTCTCGATCATTGGTGAAGCTGATATGGTTCGCATCTTTAACGACATCGATGACTATGATGGCGACATGATCTACTATCACTCGCATCCCATCTCTGAGGCGTATCCATCTCCCCGCGATATCGAATGGGCGAAGCGCGGTGGCTATCCCTACCTTATTTTCTCGCTGCAATATCGCCCGGAACCGCCCTACTCCAGGATTTTCATCATTGACAGCTCTGGTGCCGTCACCGAAGGCAGGGTAGAGATCGTCAAGTAGTCCGGGACTGCCAGTAGCTCCCTTGCGCCCGCGCCGCACGCGGGCGAGCTCTATTTTTGGGCTACATTGTGACATTCTCCCTCCTCGCTCCGTTTCTGTATGTGCATCATTTTCCAGCATTAATGATGCACGCTGGTGAGTCCAGCCACCTGTAAGGTGTTTCGATTATTCATGGAGAGAGACGTGTCGTCGGGTCGGTTCAGTGTTTCGATGGTGAATGGAGAGCAATGAGAAAAGGTGTGTCGAGCCGGCTGTCCTTTATATTCCGACAGCCAACGATGCTAGCGCATCTACTGCTGCGCAGTCAGGCAGTCGGTAAGGAATTCCCCACAAGGGGGGGCCCTACATTTCCAGCCCGGCAGGGAGATGCGGAGGGAGCTAGCATAACCGCATGGGAGGGTATCTGGCAAAAACGGGGTTATGAAACGTTGGGGGCGGGTTTGCTGATTATGTTAGCGGTTGCCCTGCGCGTTTTGCTCATTGCCAGGGGCTGGCCGCTGTTGGATAGCGATGAGGGCACCATGGGGATCATGGCCATACATATCGACCGGCTGGGCGAGCACCCGTTCTTTTTCTATGGCCAGGCCTACATGGGAGCCACCGAGGCCTATCTTGCCGCGTTCTTTTTTCACTTCTTCGGCGTCTCGACCTTTTCCCTGCGCCTCGGCCTGGTCCTCATCTACGTTGTATTTCTTGTAGCCATGTTTTTTTTGACGCGCATGGTGTATAGTGGGCGCTTTGCCCTGGTCGTGCTGTTGCTGCTGGCTCTGGGGTCAAACGCTATGCTGGTGCGTGAACTGGTGGCCGTGGGGGGCGATCCCGAGACGCTGATGTCCAGCGCGCTGGTGATGTGCCTGGCGTCCTGGCTGGCGCTTACGGCAGAGGAGCGGGGGAGAGCGCGGCCTGGCG
>JAFMRP010000586.1 GCA_017354095.1 Ktedonobacteraceae bacterium | reverse complement strand
CTTGTCATGAAGGTGTCAGTCGTGCCGTTCCAGTTATTGTAGCCCCAATGCATGATCATGCTGTCCGCCGAGACTGCCAGAGGACCCTGATAGGTGATGGTGGCAAGTTGGTCATTGGTGGAGAGCTTGACTGCCGGTCGGCAAGCTTGAAAGCTGGCGTATGCTTCTCTCACGCATTGCGTAATGAGATGAGGGGCTTCGTTGTAACCGTCAATGCTCAATCGTCCCAAAGAACTCAATCGGGCGATTTCTGGATCGTTTGTCAGGGGAAGCGGGTCACATACAAGGTAGTTGCCATTCGAGGGGTCAAAATGAATATTCCTGATAACTTTGTAGCTCACGATGTGAGGATCTTTTCCATCGAAATGGATCAATCCATCGGGCATGAGGACGAGTCTGTTTCCCCAATGTGTACGTCCCCATGCACCTCCCAATAGGACCCCCAATAGCGTTCCACAAAGTATGGTTCCCAGCAGCAATGCGTTTGGGTAATCCGCCACTGTGGAAGTGGGAAGGGAGATGTTATGCATGGCTGCATAGAGAGGTTCTACTCCGAGCGCTTCTAGCCCGACACCAGCACAAAATCCCCAGACCCCCCCGGCGAGGATGCCTTTGCCGATACCCGAGGAGACTGATCCTTCGATCACATGCCAGGGAGAAGGAATGTCCTTCCGCTGGATTCTCTTCCAAACGACCTTTGGATCAAGCTGCTCTATATCAAGCTCCTCTGATACCTTCTCTTGCTCCCCAGGCTCACGCTTCTTGTGGAGATCCGCAGGCCAGCGATCAGATACCTGTTCCCTTTCGAGCACTTCTTTGACGACTTGACTCACCCCCTCGGCAACATTCATAAAAGCCTCATCCTGGTTGTGCCATGTAGCAATAGGCTCTGCATTTTTGGGCAGCGCTTGCAGCTTCCCAAACGGCGCATCTTGCCAGACAACTGGACGCACGATGACCGGGATCACATATGCCTCCCCGCGCTGGTGTCGCGCCATGGCTTTTTGCATTTCCTTCCCGTAACAGTAGTCTGAAGCGAGAAAAGATGCACTGATGAGCAAGAGGATGACCTGAGCTTCATCTAGGCGAACGGCAAGCTCGTGTTCCCACTCCGTCCCTGGGCGAATGTCCTTATCAGCCCAGAAGGTAATATATTGCAGCCGTTGGAGAAGGGCGAGGTGTTTCTCGAGTTGCGCCATGTATTCCTGATCTTCACGTGCGTAGCAGCAGGCAATTTCTATTCGTTTCTTCTTGCTGTTCATTCCGCTTCTTTCACGTCGTTCTCAATATTGATACAGATTCATAGTTGCATGGTTAGCTGAAAGTGCCTGCTCACGCTGTACGCCAGCGTGGAGAGCCTGCTTGACAATGGCAAGCGCTGCTGGGTGTACTTCTTTGCTGCTCGGGATCGCATCGAGGAACAGCTACCAGTTCTTAAGCATGGCGGCAATTTCGTGGCTCCCTCAATCTTCCAGCTGAAAATACGTCTCCTGTAGTGCCTGCTCAAGCTTCCGTTACACATTCATAGCGCGCTGCCCTCCTGGATATCTTATGAAATTACAGCTGAGAGAGCCGGGCAGGTGGCGCAGCAAACTCGTAGCCTGTTGGCGCTTCTATCGCGGCATGGCGGCTACTCGTCACCTTGACCACAAAACGCAGCTGATCGAGAGCCCAATGAGGCTTGACCACTGTTACTTCCCAATATCCTCCCTCATCTACCAGATATGCTATAAGCTCACCGCTCTCAAACTCGGGCCCGTCGTGAATTCCGCGGTTTACAGACTGGGGACTTTGCCTGCACGCAACCTCTCGCCTTTCCGGTTGAGAACGATCTTCATGCCTCCGGGCGTCCGCTTTCCTCTGTTGTCCGAAAGTGTTGCAGTTTTGCACGTGTCTGTGCATCTGGAATGTGGGCCGTGACCCTAATGTCAGGGTCGCTGAACACTTGCAAGGTAAGGTGCCTGAACTCCAGATGTCCCAGCGTCGGGTGCTCGATGATTTTCTCGCGATCCACAGATCTACTCGCCTCGTGATGAGGCCACCAGCGACAAAATTCAGGGCTGGCCTCTTTGAGATCCTCAATCAGTTCCTCGAACCATGCATTCCCAGGATAGCGAGCGCTGGCAGTACGGAACTCTGCTAAGAGGCCTCGTGCTATCTTTTCCCAGTGAGGCCAGTGCTCCCGCTTCGTCGGATTCGTAAAGAATTGCCAGATCATATTGCGTGCGTGTGGAGGGGATGCTTCCGAAATGGCGAAGACTCCATCGGCGGCTCTGTTCCACGCCAGATAGTCCCACCGCCGTCCGATAACACAGGTGGGGGTCGGGTTGAGATCATCGAGCATGTGTTGCAGTTCTGGACTGACGCACTCCTCCAGCGGGAGGGCAGGCGACGGCAGTGGTCGCCCCGCAAGCAGAAATAGATGCCGCCGTTCATTGGGAGTGAGCCGGAGTGCCCCCGCAAGGCTTTCCAGCACCTGCGTCGAGGGATGCACATCACGTCCCTGCTCCAACCAGACATACCAGGAGGTGCCAATATTAGCAAGTTGCGCGACTTCCTCGCGGCGCAGCCCCTGCGTGCGACGACGGGGACCAGGTGGCAATCCCACCTCGGTCGGAGAAAGGCGTGCCCGCCGCTGGCGTAAAAAATCGGCGAGGGCCTGATGACGTTCGCTCCTGTGCATCTCTCGCTTCTCCCTTCACGTGGTGGTCGCAGACCTATGATCAAGAAACACTGGTTCTGCTATCAGAGATAGAGCATACTCAAGAGGAACAGCAGTGTCAAGAGGACATCTGCCCCTGGCGTGAGCGTTGCTCCCATTCTATAAAGTGTATCGTTCTTTCATAGTTCACAGAATCGAGGGAGGTATTCATGTCTCTGCAATTTGGTGTGGGCGTGCCACAAGGCGGGATGATGCAACTGGCAAGCATCAAAGACCCGGTGGAGGCCTACGAGGCCATGACGCGTGTGGCTCAGACCGCCGATGAGCTCGGTTTCGCCTCGGTCTGGCTGAGCGATCAGTTCCAGACCATGCCGCAGCCAGTGCAGGAGGTGACATTCGAGTGCTGGACGACCATCTCGGCACTGGCACGAGATACGAAGCGCGTGCGCATTGGTTCGCTGATCACATGCCCGACGTATCGGAACCCGGCGCTGCTGGCGAAGATGGCGAGCACGGTCGATGTGCTTTCGCATGGGCGGCTCACGTTGGGCCTGGGTACCGGTGGTTGGAACGAGCGCCAAGATCGCGCCTATGGCTATGACGCTGTCGATGCTCCTGCTCGTCTGCGTCATCTGCGCGAAGCTATCCAGGTCATGCTCAATATGTGGACGCAGGACGAGGCCGTCTTTGAAGGCGAATATTACCATCTACGCGGCGCGATCAATCAGCCCAAAGGCGTGCAAAAACCACATATTCCTCTGTTGATCGCTGGAGGTGGAGAGAAGGTGACGCTCAAACTGGTCGCGCAGTATGCCGATGCCTGCCATATCGGAGGCGACGTACCGACGCTTCAGCACAAACTTGCCATCCTCAAGCAACATTGCAAAGCCGTCGGGCGCGATTACGAAAGCATCCATCGCATCGCATCGGCCTTCTGTTCCATTGGAGAAACCCATGAACAGGCTATGGCGAGAATCCCGGAGGTCTTTTTGGGGTTCCTCAGGCAGGTAGGTATAAACACCACCACGCTTATCGGCAGTCCCGCGACCATTCGCGAGGGCCTGGCCGCATTGGAGGCCGCCGGTGTCCAGGAGGTGCTCCTCTTATTCCCCGATGCCCTGCAACTGGACTCGTTGCACCTCTTCGCGAAAGCATTCATCTGACGCGGATGCCGCATCTCTGGTGAACACTTTGGAATTCCATGGGCGGAATCCGTCCAATTCTGAGGGTGACTGTTGCCTCAAAAAGTGAGTCTGCCACCCACGGAATTCCAAGATTTACGCTAGCGGCTGGTAACAGAAACCAAAATTTGACCCATATCTTCGCCATTTTCTTCCTCTGACGCATATCTCCCCGTTCTGGCGAAGTTATGGGCCAAATTACAATTACCACCCTTCTGTCTTTTTGGCTCCCTATCCTGCTGCTGCTTCTTTCTCATGAGATCTACATCCAGTTCTGAGCCACTTTCCCTCCTCCGATCAGGATTAGCTCTTCAACAATCTCGTTGCGCAATTCGTGGGATTTTACGACATCACTCAGGAGACTCCCCACATGTTCCATCTTGAGAACGTCGCTCGCCTTTGGCTTTGGCTCTCTCGTTCGATGCGGAGTACTGCCTAGAGAGGAGTCGGGCAAAGCAGATGATGATGC
>JAFMRP010000585.1 GCA_017354095.1 Ktedonobacteraceae bacterium | reverse complement strand
AGCGGCACCACCCAGTCACCATGGTTTGTCTGGTACAGCGCTGTGTTGATTGCGCCTATTACGACCACCTCCGCGAGAACTACCAGGCCGAAACGCAGGCCCATCTTTCTACCGAGCGCCCTGGAACGCGCCGCACTTTCAGATGAGATGTCACCTGGAAGGCGCCATGCACTGCGGAGCAGAACAATAGAGGCACCCAGCAGGATCAAACCAATCAGTCCAACACTAACCAGAATCAGGGATATTTGCACTGTGTTCTGGCCTAAAATCCAGAGAAGTGAGACGAATGATGTACTGACCAATGAGAGCCAGATCTGGCCAATGGCCAGACCAACGTAAAAACCACGAGCAGCGGGCCTATTAATTGTCGCCATGATGACCTCCTTAAGATCATGAAAAGGAGATAATAGCCAGAGAGAACGTTGTTGTGCTATAAGCATAAGCGGAGAGGGGATTTCTGGGATGGGTCTGAGGTCGGGTTGTGGACGGGTCTGGAGACGGGTTGTTGTGGGCCAGTTCTCGCCAGCGTGGGCGGCGAGAACTGGCTACAGGGTGATTTCAGTTTTTGGTAAGGATGTGGATAGCTTGGCCGAGGGCATTCTCGGAGGCTTCTTGCAGGAGTTCGCCCAGAGCGGGGTGAGGATAGAGGATTTCAGAGAGATCGGTCAGCGTTGCGCCCATCTCGATAGCCAGGGCAAGCTGGCCGATGAGATCGCCAGCACGCGGCCCGACCAGCGTACCACCCAGCAGGACGCCATCCTCAGCACTGGCAACGATGAGCGCCACGCCATTGTCCTCTCCCAGCGTGAGCGCGCGCCCGTTAGCAGCCAGGGGGAAACGACCAGTAGTGACTGTATAACCAGCCTGCTCGGCCTGAGTGCTGCTGTAGCCGACAGTGGCAAGTTCGGGCGTTGTGTGTATGACCTGGGGCACAACGAGCGGGGAAAACTGTACCCGCTGCCCGGCGATGACTTCGGCAGCGACTTTGCCCTGCTTCATCGCGATGCTGGCCAGGGGGCGCGCGGCGGTGCAATCACCAACGGCAAGGATAGAGGGGACGTTGCTCTGCTGCATAGAGTTTACGGCAATACCACCCTGAGCATTCAATTGGACGCCGGCAGCATCAAGGTGCAGGTGACCGGTATTGGGATGCACGCCATGAGAGACGACGAGGGGACGCGCAGCGATAGCAGAGGTGCTGGCCCTGATGGTCACCTGCACACCCAGTTTGCGCAGGCCAGCCTGCACGAGCCGCAGCGCGGCGGGATCAACATCCGCGATAACCTGTTCGCCCGGGGTATAGAGATGGACGCCGGTACCCAGGCGCGCGAAGAGCGTGGCCAGTTCCAGGGCAATATAATCGTCGCCGAATACTGCCAGAGTTTCCGGCAAAGTGGGCAGGGCCAGAGCCTGCTCGGGCGTGAGTACCTGTTCACCGTCGAAAGGGAGGTCGGGCAGGGGCGTGGCGCTGGCTCCGCTGGCGATGATACAATGTTCAAATTTGAAGCGGTGCGAGCCGTATTCGCCTTCCACGCGCACTTCGCGCTCATTGATAAACCAGCCCGTGCCCTTGACCAGCTCTATGTTATTGCCAGTCAGCAGACGGCGCACGCCTTCGGCCAGGCGCTCTCCGACGCTCTGTTTCCAGGACTGCATGGTTTTCCAGTCGCAACTGACGGCCTCGGCGAAGATACCCATGCGGGCCAGCTGCTCCCGGGATGCCTGATAGTAGCGTTCGGAGGCGGTGAGCAGAGCTTTAAGGGGGATGCAACCGCGATTGAGACAGGTGCCGCCGACCTGGTCTTGCTCTACAAGGGTAACATGGCGGCCAAGCTGGGCGGAGCGAATGGCGGCCACGTAGCCTCCGGGGCCGCCGCCAAGGACCAGGACATCAACCGCGGTAGTAACATCGCCAACAACCATGGGTATGCCTCCTACACCATATCGAGCATGAGCTGCTGCGGATGCTCAACCAGTTCTTTGAAGCGAGCCAGAAATTTGCCGGCCAGCGCGCCATCGATCAGGCGATGATCGAAGGAGAGGGCCAGCGGCATCATTGTGCGAGCGATGATGCCGCCATCGCGCACAATGGCCTTTTCTTGCAGGCGGCCTACAGCAAGAATGGCCGCTTCAGGATAGTTAATGATCGGTGTGCCAGCGCTGCCGCCAAAGCTGCCAACATTGTTGAGCGTGAACGTGCTGCCTGAGACTTCATGCAGGGCCAGCGTGCGTTTCTGAGCGCCGTCTATCAGATGCTCAAGCTGCCGGGCCAGTTGTATGAGCGTCAGACGGTTGGCATCGCGAAGGACAGGGACAAGCAGACCCTCGGGTGAGTCGGCGGCGATGCCGATATGATAGACGCGCTTGTAGATGATTTCGCGCGTTCCCTCGTCCAGACTGGCATTGAAGATCGGGAACTCTTTGAGTACCGGCAGCAGTAACTTGATGAGCAGGGGCATATAGGTGAGGCGTACGCCGCGCTGCTCGGCGACGGGCTTGAGCGCCAGACGCAGCGCGACCAGTTCGCTGCCATCAAGCTCGTCGAAGGCCGTAGCATGCGGGATCGTGCGCCACGAACGCTCCATGCGCTCGGCAATGCGCTTACGCAGACCGGTGAGCGGCTGGCGCTCCTCGGTGGCGGCGGTCTCTTCATGAGCGGCGGACAGGGTGCCATTAGACTGTACCGCCTCAAGCGTGGGTCGTGCAGAGGTAGGGGTGAGCCCAGCAGGTGGAGCAGATGCTTCCTGTTTGAGCTGCTCAGCGTAGGCCAGCAGATCTTCCATAGTCACGCGGCCGGTAGGCTGAGACGCTGGCACCTGCTGAAGATCGATGCCAAGTTCGAAGGCACGCTTGCGCACGGCGGGAGCGGCAAGGACGCGCGTGCGTGTCGCTGACAGATCAGGCACAGCGGACACTTCAGGGCTGGCTGGAGTGGAGGGAGAGCCAGGAGTGATGGAAGGAGTATTACTCGCTGACGTAGCGGCGCTCCTGGCGGTCTCGAAGGTGACGAGCACCTCGCCCAACTTCGCCATGCTGCCGGCGGGAACGCGAATCGCGGCCACGCGTCCGGCCACAGGTGAGGGAATTTCAACGACGGCTTTATCGGTTTCGACCTCGACCATGGGTTGATCGCGCCTGACAGTGTCGCCCGGCTCAACCAGCCAGCGGCGGATCTCAGCCTCCTGCATTCCTTCGCCAAGGTCGGGCAGCTTAAATTCTTGCATGGCACGTCTCCAACAATTTTTAATAATGAGAGCTCGCCGGACATTTGGAGAAAGGGATGCAAGGGTTAGAAGGGCAGCCTCAAGGGCCCCGCCTCCCAACTCCACCACCCCCTGCCCCTACAGATCCGTTGCAGACACTCTCCCTGGGTCAGTCTTCTCGGCGCGAGCTTTTTCGATGGTGGCGGTAATAAAATCGGCTTTGGCGTCGGTGTAGGCGAAGCGGTCATCGCTGAACTGTAGCGCCAGGTCGCGCTTGAGCTGTTCGTATGCGGCCAGAGCCTCGGGATGGGTGCGCAGATAGTCGCGAAAGAGCTGGTGCGTTTCCCACTGAATATGGCCGCGCTCCATCATGTGCAGATGGTGGGTGCGCTCAGCGAACGAGATGGCGTGAGCCGGCTTGCGAAAAAAGTGGCGTTCGGGAATGCCATGTTCGCCAAGATGCTCGTAGCCAAGGCTCGCCAGAGGCTCGACGGTCTGCTCAACGAGGTCCAGCGAGTGAATGCCGATCATGATGTCGATGACGGGCTTGGCGGCCAGACCGGGCACCGAGGTGCTGCCGATATGCTGTATATCAAAAATATAAGTGCCGATCAGAGCTCGGATCTTTTGCTGTTCCTCTGCATAGAGTTGTGACCAGGCGGGATCATATTCGGCAATCACAATAGAAGACATAGAGCGGGCTTCTCCTTCAGGGCTCCATGACGCGTTTGATGGCGTCGAATACTCTGGGGGGCGACGGCAGGTAGTAGTCCTCCTGGCCGGGCACCGGGTAAGGTGTGTCGTAGCCCGCCACACGTTCGACAGGCTTGAGCAGGGAGTAGAGGCAGCGCTCGTTGATCAGCGCCGTTACTTCGGCTCCTACTCCGCCCGCGCGCGGAGCTTCGTGGACGACAACAGCACGATTTGTTTTTTCGACTGAAGCAGCGATGCACTCTTCGTCCAGCGGCCAGATGGTGCGTAGATCGATGACTTCAACGCTGATACCAAGTTCCTGTCGCGCACGCCGGGCAGCCTCAAGCGCGGCCGCAACCATCGCGCCATAGGCAAAGAGGCTGACATCGCTGCCCTCGCTGACGACACTGGCCTTGCCGAGC
>JAFMRP010000584.1 GCA_017354095.1 Ktedonobacteraceae bacterium | reverse complement strand
GTCTATTGGCCTGCTTGTGCTCTTCCGCCAGCGCATCAATCGCCAGGGGCGTGTGGGCAAATTTCTCAGCGGGCAAGCTTACGCAGTCTACATCATCCATGCCCCGGTCATCACCGGACTGGCGTTCGCTCTCCGCGATGTACATCTGTACCCACTGCTCAAGCTCGTGCTGGCGGTGCTGATAGGGATCCCGCTCTGCTTTGGGTGTGGGTATCTGCTCCGCAGATTGCCCTTTGCACGCAAGATCTTATAGGGGTGGTGCGCCATTAGTGTAATCGCACGGGACGTCATCGGGAGAAGAGGCCAGGGGCGCGATGGGCGATCTTTCCCGAGCCAGTTTCGGGTTTCGGCGTAAGCTTAGACATGGGCGGTCAACATCATCTCAGCTTCAGCCAGGCGTTGGGGAAAATCGCTCACCATATCGACATACCCATACCCGAAGCGGTTGGCTTCCTGGTGAATAAACGCGCTCCAGCGTGGAATGTCCTCAACAATCTGACGGCGGAGTGTCTCAGATAGACGGCTATACCCCGAACGTTCTGGGAATTGATTGAGATCCTCCAACGTCAGATGAGAGCATCCCAGAAATACCGTGCGGATCGGATACTGAGTCGAGAGCTGTGCCACCTGCGCAGGAAGAAAGTCAACGCCCTCGATCACGTAATGGTTTGCGAGCGAGTTGACGCCCCAGACAAAGCGATCTAGATACGGGAAGAACCATTCCGCATTCGCTGTGATGGCCTCGGGAGCGGCGTCCCACTTCATTTTGCGACCGGCAGCGTTCGCGACTCTCAAGAGTTCCATCAGCAGATCCGTTGAGATCCAGCCCGCTTTCAAGGTGGCGCAGAGCCGTTGACCCAGGAGACTCTTTCCTGACCTGGGTGCTCCGCCTATGAAATATAGCATATCAAGCCTCTTGAATGACTGACTAACGGTTTGTATCAAAGAGCAACACATGCTACTCGCCTGTTTCACGTTGTGCCCGGCATCGGATGAATTTGTTCTCTACGGGAGGTCTCGCCTGCGATAAGGCAGGCAATTTACAACACCTACGGCCAGTATACCAGATGGGGAGCGGATCATACGGCAAGGTAGTGGTAGAATAGATGAGTGCTGCGTCTTTTGGAAGAGTGCTGCGTCTCTAGAGATAGAGACGTGTTGCTGTGAGCCAGTGCAATTCCACGAGACGTCATTGGGAAAAGAGACCAGGGGTGCAGTGGGCAACCTCAAGGGCCCCACGCCGCACCACCCCACCCCTTGCCCCTACAGATCCGGGGCGATCGTTCCTGAGCACGTTTCGGGTTGCTGCACTAGCAATGCTGAAAAGATAGAAGAAACCAAGGAGGGGAGGAGAGGAGATGGCTGCGGGAGTTACCGAGCATGCCTGGTACGCCTTGCATGATCCATTGCGCACTTTTTTTCGCAAGCGTGTGAGGGATGAGGAGACAGCGGAAGATCTGCTGCAGGACGTATTTTTAACCGTGCATACGCACGCAGACAGCCTGCGCGAGACGGACAAGCTGGAGCGCTGGATCTACCAGATTGCCCGTCATCGCCTGATTGACCATTACCGGAGCAAGAAGCTGGCCGTCTCCCTGGAGGACGTTGATCAGGAGGTCTTACCAGAAGAAGATTTGCCGGAGGAGGACGTGAGGGCCGAACTGGCCCCGTCGGTCGCGGCAATGGTCAATGCCCTGCCAGAACCGTACCGGGAAGCGCTCTTCCTCACCGAGTACCAGGGGCTTTCGCAGCGGGAGTTGGCCGACCGTCTCGGCCTGTCATTTTCCGGGGCAAAATCTCGCGTGCAGCGGGCGCGTGAGAAGCTCAAGCAGTTGCTGCTGGATTGCTGCCATTTTGAGTTCGACCGCCTGGGCCGGGTGATTGACTATCAGCCGCGCTGCGCCTGTTGCAGTGCCGGTTCGTGCCAAACGCCGGGGGAGGTCTCCACCTCTACAAACGACTGCTGCGGAGTTTCGTGCTCCAACGCATCGATGTATACGAGGCGGGAACTGCCAAAGCGTCTTTGACTATCGTGCCACATCATGTGACGGAACCGGTTCTCCCCTACCTCTTCAGAAACGAATCCTGTAGTCAATGCGTGATGGGGGATAACTAAAAGAACCACGATGACTCATCACGAACGTGTGTAGCCTTCTCGTTGGAAATACTCTTGCTGTGGCGAGAAAAGCGTGCATTGGACACTTTCAGTCAATAGTACAAGTCGAAAACAGGAGGTGAGGACGAGATGAAGTCGCTCGTAACGATAGCAGAGACATCACTCCTCCATCAAAGCTCCGTGCTCAAGAAAAATGCACTCCGCCTTACCGTAGGGGGGATAGTCGCGTTTCTGCTGATCGTCGGTATGACAGCACCAGCGTTCGCAAGGAGTACGACGCTCACAGGTACTACTGATCAGAGCATAACGGTCCCGACTACCTTTATAGATACGGCGATGCCCAAAGCGAAAGAGTCTCGCCTTCAAACAACCTGTACTTGGGGACCTGTGCATCAAGGATATCCCTATATGTACAGATATCAATTTTGCGTAACCGGGTACACCAAAACAACTTGTAAATGGTACCGCGCTCCTAACTCTCACATATGGCGAAAGGGTAACTGTGAGAGTTACCCTGTGCTAACCTGAGCTGGTAGTGAGTGAAGCAGACATTTTTCGCGAGGGGTGGAGAATGTCTGCTTCACTCGTTGTGTTCTAGAGTGGCTTTACAAGGCGCTCTGGTATGCACATATTCTTCACATATGCGCAAGTTTGTCCGGATTAGCGATGAAGCGAACCGCTTTGATCCGATCCTGATCAACCTCAATGGTCAGGACAGAGAAGAGCCGGTCACCGGAATACAGCAGCATCGCAGGTGCGCCATTGACATCTGCCATTTCCATGTGGAAGTTCTCTGGCCAGAAGCGCTTTGTTCCAAGGCTAAAGCGTGCCACAGCATTCTGTCCACGAATCGGGTTGAGTGCAGCCTGCCTGGTCTTCCCACCGCTATCAGTCCACAATACCACATCCCTGGTGAGCAGGGATGTCAACTTCTCTATCTCTCCGGCCTCAACTGCCTGAACATAGCTGGTGAGCAGTTGTTTATGCGTTTCGCGCGAAGCCGGAAAACGTGGGCGATGCTCCTGGAGATGCTGTTTGGCCCGGCTGAACGATTTGCGAGAGGCAGCCTCAGTCTTATCAAGCAGGTTCGCAATCTCCGCAAATTCGTAGCCGAAGACCTCGCGGAGCAGGAAGACGGCTCGCTCGAAGGGCTGGAGTTGTTCCAGCATGACGAGAAAGGCCAGCGAAATCGACTCCTGCATCTCGACCGCCTTCTCAGGGTTGCCCTCTTCAGCCGCCTCCACCGTCAGGATTGGTTCCGGGAGCCAGGGACCAATGTACTCCTCTCGCTTTCGGTGCGCGAGTTGGAGTTGATCCATGCACAGGCGCACCAGGATCGTAGAGAGAAATGCCTTGAGCGAGCGTATGGTCGAAGGGTCGGCAGACTGATAGCGGATAAAGGTCTCCTGCACCATATCCTCAGCATCCATCGCACTACCGAGCATGCGATAGGCGATGGAGAAGAGATAAGGCCGGTACGTTTCGAAGGATTCCACGCTACTTCCTTCTCCTGGAATCGACTGATAAGCCCGGGCATGTTGTTCTTTGTCTTCTCTGTTCAATGTTTGCTCCAGTGCTGTGGCCATCTTCATGTGAAACGTACTACGCCGCCTGCGGCGGCGGAGGAATGGATGCAGGAGGGCGCCAGCCCTCCTACACCTCCCGCTCTCATATCACTTACATGAAGTGATCAGTCCACCAGTTACGCAATGCTCTGCAAGAGAAACACGGGATGGATCCGTGCCGCATGCTCAAAGTCCTCGCGTGAAGATTGGGGGGTGACTTCAAAGTACTGCCTGAGAATGGAGGGGATGTCGCCCTCCAGACATCTTTTCAGAACAGGACCTCCTTCGCTTTCAGGAAGCTCAGCCGCTCGAACTTTCTCAGTACGACGCCCACGAGTGAGTACGGCCTCCCCCGCGGCGCGTAGATTGCGCACCCAATCCACCACGCCAAATGGAGTCATGAGATAGCGCTTTCCCTCCAGTTCAATCACCGTTATGGGAGTGGTACGTGGCTGCCCGCTTTTGCGCCCGCGCACCGTGAGCAGGTACGTGCGATGGCCTCCAGGAGCCACCATCTTGACACCAGCGCGCAGCAAGGTTCTTGTCAGAATATTTCCCAGTTGTACAAACATCGGGATCTGAGATGTCTTTGCCATATGTTTTCCTCTCATTTTATGAGTAGTATATTGTCAAACTGCG
>JAFMRP010000077.1 GCA_017354095.1 Ktedonobacteraceae bacterium | reverse complement strand
AGGTAGAGGCGCTGTGCGACCGGGTGAGCATCGTGCGCAATGGGCGCACGGTCGAAAGCGGCTCGCTCGGTGAGCTGCGCCATCTCACCCGCACCTCCATCACCGCCGAGGTGACGAACCAACCATCCGGCCTGGACACGTTGCCGGGTGTGCATGGTCTGCAGATCGAGGAGCACCGAATCCGCTGTGAAGTGGATACTGATAAGCTAGACAATGTGTTGCGCCATCTCACCTTGCTCGGCGTACGCAGCCTGGCCAGCCAGCCACCAACTCTGGAGGAACTGTTCATGCGGCACTATCAGACAGAACAGCCAGCAAACGGTGGATATGTGGAGGTGTCCCGATGAACATCCTTGCTGGTACCGGCGGGTTAATCAGGTTGATTCTGCGACGGGATCGGTTTCTCTTGCTGCTATGGATCATGCTCGCCACGCTTGTGGTGGTAGGCATTGCGGCCAGTGTTGCCAGTGCCTACCCCAGCGCCGAGGCCCGCCAGGCATTTGCCGCCGAGTCTATGAGTAGTCCAGCAGAAGTCCTGATGATTGGTCCTATATACAGCACTTCCATTGGTGGACTTGCGGCCTGGCGGGTGCGCGGCGCGGCTGCTATTATCCTCGCAGTGGCAAGTATACTCACCATCACCCGGCACACCCGCACCGAGGAGGAGTCGGGACGGCGCGAGCTGCTAGGCTCGACCGTGGTTGGCCGGCACGCCCCATTACTGGCGGCTCTGCTTGTCACACTTGGAGCTAATCTGCTGGTTGCCATATTCATCACTGGTGGACTCCTGGGTCTCGGGCTTCCCGCCGCGGGATCTCTCGCCCTGGGTTTGTCGCTGGCTGCTGCCGGGTGGGTATTCGCCGCGCTGGCTGCTGTAATCGCGCAAGTGACGGAAAGCGCCCGCGCCGCCAATGGACTCGCGCTGCTGATCTTTGGTCTGTCTTACATGCTGCGCGCCATCGGCGATACGGGTGTGCCCTGGCTCTCGTGGTTCTCGCCATTCGGCTGGACGCAGCAGATGCACCCCTTTGCCGGGGAACAGTGGTGGCCCTTGGCGCCAGTGATTGTCCTGGTCGTTGTGCTGGTAGCAGCGGCCTACGCATTCTCCGCACAACGGGATCTGGGCGCGGGCTTCCTGCAGGCGAAGCCAGGTCCGGCCACGGCTTCGCCTAGATTGCGCAGCCCGCTGGCCCTGGCATGGCGCTTGCAAAGAGGCTCGCTAATTGCCTGGATGGTTGCTTCTGCGGCTTTTGGGATGGCGTTGGGTGGTGTTGGCCAGAGCGCCACCAATCAGGTGTTCGCGCAATTCAAAGATCTGTTTACGCGCATGGGCACCCCTTCACAACATGTCGACAGTTTCTTTGCCCTGAGCATCTATATCGCCAGCCAGGTTATCTCGATATATGCTATCCAGACAGCGCTGCGGCTCCGCTCTGAGGAAGTCAATGGGCAGGCCGATCCCCTGCTGGCCGTGCCAATCAGTCGATTGCGCTGGGCCAGCAGTCACCTGATTATCGCTGCCATCGGTTCAGCTCTCGTGCTGGCCGCGCTCGGCCTGGGCATAGGATTGACCTATGGGCTGATTACTGGTAACGTGGGCTATGAACTGCTGCGCCTGGGCAGCGCCGCGCTGATGCGTGTGTTTGCCGTCTGGGTGATGATCAGCATCGCGGTGGCGCTGTATGGCCTGCTGCCCCGCTTCGCTCTGCTCGTAACCTATATCCTGCTAGGACTGTTCCTGCTCATCGAATTGCTGGTCGAGTTTCACCTGGTCAACCCATGGCTTCTGGCCATTTCACCATTTATCCTGACACCCACCTTACCGGCATCCCAACTGAGCATTACCAGTGTTGCACTCCTGGTCCTGCTGATCGGAGTCGTCGCAGTGCTCACCAGTGCCGGGCTGGTGAGCTTCCGGCACCGCGATATCGGCTGATAAAAGCTATCAAGCGTATAGGCATGGTACTTGCCGTGCCTACGTGCAGTCCAAAAGTGCGTGAACCTGGTGCCTGTCAGGTTACCATAGAGGGCGAAATTTCTGTGGCAGCACCCCGCTATTGGCTGCTGTGACCAGCCGGCGCAGGTCGTTTCGTAGCTCTTCCATACGCTTCGCGCCAATAATCGCCGTCCACTGTGCTTCCAGGCGTGTCAGGATAGTTTCGACCTCTCGAATACAGTTCCAGCCGCGGCTGGTGAGAGTAACGATCTTCCCGCGCCGGTCTGTGGGGTGTGGCTGGCGTACAACGTAGCCACGTCGTTCGAGATAATCCACCATCTCGCTCGCAGCCTGTTTCGTAATATCCAGGAATTCGGCAATCTCGTTTCCCGTTGCGCCGTGCGGCGCGATCCGCTGGAAAGCGAACCCATGTACGGGGCGAACATCATCGTAGCCGAGTGTGGCGAGGTGCCTGTGTAATTCATCTATCATCGTGCGAGAACCAAGCAAAAGCAGCATTGTCAGATCGTAACTGGGCACGGATTCCATTTCATGTTTCCCTTTAGTGTTGGCGGGATATAGTCAAGTAACTTGACTATATCCCGCACCTGTTATATACTAGGCAGGTGGTCAAATTACTTGACTATTATACAGTGATTTCGCTTTTACTGGAACCTTGCTACTTGTTCCCACAGGAGGATAGGATGTTCAGCAGCATAAACAAAGATGTAATTACACAATTCATCGCGCAGATCTGGAACGGAAACCGCCTTGATCTGCTTGATGAATTTCTTGATCCAGCTTACTACGACTATACGTATGAGTCACGCAACCGTGAGGGGCTTGAGCACGCGCTGCTAACCATGCAGACCGCGTTTGCCGGACACGAAACGACCATTGAAGAGATCGCCAGCGAAGGTGATACAGTCGCGATTTGTCTGACGTTACGTGGGGTGCATTCAGGCCCTTTCCGCGGCGTGCCTGCGTCCGGCAAACAGTTTGAAATCGGCGGCTACCGTTTCTTCAAGCTTTTGAATGGTAAGATCATTTCGCACCGGGGATTAATCGACCTTCCGGCCCTGCTCCAGCAGATCCGCACGAACGACTAATGTATCGTTGATAAACACCGTTGTTCCCGATATGTCATATATTGATCGAGTGATCAAGATTGACAATATGCAGCGTGCCCAGCATACTCTTTCTGGAAGACAATGTCCCTTTCATTTTTGAGGAGGTGATCACAGTTGGCTCTGCATGATGATATCACTGACATTACTGGTCTTCGTGTTGGGCATGACACGAATCTTGAAGCAGGAACAGGCTGTACTGTCATTCTTTGCGATCTTCCCGCAAGAGCAGGGGTCGATGTTCGAGGGGGTGCCCCCGCCACACGAGAAACGGATCTCTTGCGTCCTCTGCACCTGGTCGAAGAGGTCCACGCCATTGTCCTGACAGGAGGCAGCGCTTACGGTCTCGATGCTGCGAGTGGCGTCATGCGTTACCTCGAAGAGCGCCAAATTGGCCTGGATGTAGGAGTGGCGCGGGTTCCCATTGTGCCAGCAGCCGCTCTGTTTGATCTGCCCTTCGGCTCAGCTACCATTCGTCCAGATGCGGCAGCAGGCTATCGTGCCTGTGAGCAAGCAACCGCTGAAGCCGTCGCCCAGGGCAACGTCGGGGCAGGCACCGGGGCAACGGTCGGGAAACGGCATCATTTCCGCTTCGCCATGAAGGGAGGGATTGGCTCAGCCAGTACACAACTACCCGATGGGACGCTGGTGGGGGCAATTGCTGCGGTCAATTCCTGGGGCGATATTCTCGATCCACAGACTCGACAGGTTATTGCCGGATCGCGTGCTTCAGAGCATGAAGAGATCGATCTCTCTTCTCCGTTTAGTAACACCACGCTTGCCGTAGTTGCTACAAGCGCGTCTCTCACCAAAGAGGAAGTCAATAAAGTCGCTCAAATGGCACACAACGGCCTGGCTCTGACGATTGAGCCAGCCCATACCATGTTCGATGGAGAAACGGTGTTTGCTCTGGCTCTGGGGTCGCAGCAACAAGCACCAGTGCATTCCGCTCTGGCGGCTTACCAGGTGAGTATGATCGGAGCGGCGGCAGCGAGCACACTCGCTCGCGCGGTGGTCAAAGGCATTCGCCAGGCAAGCGATCTGCATGGGATCCCCGCCACACGCAACTAAGCTTCCTTTGCTCGAAGCCATTCAGCTGAGAAGGGGGAATGGCCACCTCTTGCGCTTGCAATTGACAGCTGATATGTCTATAGATTAGACTGAAATTGGGTTATTCGTCTGCGTGAAGAGCATATTGCCTGTGTTGGTAGGAGTGGTAGGGAAAACGTTGCGGGGGACAATGATGTGCCTCTGGTCTCCCATCCGCTGACGCGGAGGGCTACGAAGCGAATCACTGCACCATGGTTTGGTGGAATCAACTGGCCTGGTAATGGCGCTTTCTGTATCGTTCCTCTTCTCATATTGGAGGGCAGCCTGTGTTGTTGTCCTTCAATTGGGCCTGGTTCGTCTACCAGGGTAGATTCGGAATGGGAGAGATCTGTGAACGGCATAAAAAATTATCTGATGGATATGGACGGCGTAATCTTGCGCGGCACGACGCTTATTCCGGGTGCCATTGAGTTTATACAGCGTTTGCGGGAGCAAGAGATTCCGTTTCTGATTCTTACCAATAACTCGCTGTATACGGCGCGTGATTTGCAGATGAGACTGCATAATATGGGGCTGGATGTGCCGTCCGAAGCAATTTTTACGTCCGCGCTGGCGACGGCACAATTCCTCAACTCGCAGCATCCGGGCGGGCGAGCATTTGTGATTGGAGAGTCCGGGCTGACGACGGCGCTGCACGATATTGGCTATATTCTGACCGATCAGACGCCGGAATACGTGGTGCTGGGTGAAACCACTACGTATAGCTTCGCGCGTATCACGCTCGCGATTCGTTTTGTGAGCGCGGGCGCGCGCTTCATCGCTACCAATCCCGATGTGATGGGGCCGGGCGAGGGTGGGATCGTGCCCGCTACGGGCGCGATCGCGGCATTGATCAGTGCCGCTACGGGCGTCAAGCCGTACTTCGTTGGCAAGCCGAATCCGCTGATGATGCGCACGGCTCTGCACACGCTGAACGCGCACTCGGAGGAGTCGGTGATGATTGGGGATCGCATGGACACTGATATTGTGGCGGGGATAGAGAGTGGTCTGAGGACCATCCTCGTGCTCACAGGAGTAACCGCGCGCGAGCAGGTGGAGCGCTTTCCTTATCGTCCCACCTGGATACGCGAGTCTATTGCCGAGATTGAGGTGTAAGTCAATTCGGGCGCGATGCATATTTAGTGTTTATACACGCCCATATCTGCTCAGGTTGGGAATAAGGATGTTTGCGCTTAAAAATACTCTTTGATTGCCAAGTTGTAATTCATTACTGCTACAGAGCCAGTGATCCATCTGCTCAGGTGTTAGAGACTTATTTCTGGCGCCATCAAATCCCGCGATTGGCATGATTCCTTCTCGTGTAGGAAATGTGCCAACCCTTTCGATTGCACCTTTGGGACCGCTATCGTTAGCATAGATGCTGAGTAGCTCTCTATATAGCGGTTGACCCTCCCAATATTTCTGATTACCATCCCAGTGGAACCTGTGCACAGTGGTTGTATGAGCGGCAATCTGGAATGGGTCTCCTTCAAGAGGGAAATGAGCCACAACGGCGGCTGCACCATGTTCCTCTATCACCTGTCCCAGGCGATTAATGTCCATCAGGTCGCCAGTTTTTATGGTACATGTGCCAGAGACTGCATCCCTGGAGAATCCCAGTGCTTTTGTAATCTCTCCTAATTGTGGATCTTTTACCTGTATGGTTAGATTAGCGCGCCATTCGAGCGTTACTCCATCTCTATCGAGTGTCGACAGGCGCTGCATATCTTCGGGATAGACAAAGCCGAGGAGAAATTTCACGCGGAACAAGTCCCCGGTTTCTGGCAGTTTATCATGCTCTTCGAGGTGGCTGCGCAGCGTTTGACGAACTTCGTCCCCGGTCAGAATAGCTCCCCGGCTATGCAGATCTTCGAGCAAGCCAGATCGACCGCATCTGTCGAGGATGCTTGCCGCGTGTTCGGCGGTGATCAGCACCCTGCTAAAAGTGGGATCGATTTTTTGATGATCCAGGCGCCTGATGAGGGGCAGATTACCTAACTCTCCGACCTTCTGGATCTCTGGCATGTGAAAATTCGCCTCCCCCGGGTCTATTATGTGTGCGTGCTGTTCAATTTTCTCGTTGATGGCACTTTTGCTTATGTGTTCACGCTGCGGCCCATCGAGCAGCGCAACAGCCTGCTGATCCGCGACAACGATGAGACCTTCCGCAATCCATTGCGCGGTTTTGCTTTCCGTAAAGCCTATACCGTGCTTTTCGCAGAGCCGCACCAGATCACTTTCTGAGAGGGACGCTGGCTCAGAGACATCGGGACGCTGGTAGTTTTCTTTAAGCCGATGCACCTCGCTTGCTTGCGCTGCCGCCACCTGCATACATGTTGAAACCCAGTCCCGATCATTTAGCGTTTGAGAGCGTCCCAGACTTGCGGCATCGTTCAGGCGCGTTATTTCGGGCCAATATGCTATATCCTGGCGTGCCGCCTCTTCTTGCCAATGTGGCCCCAGGCGCTCTTTCAGATCTTGCGCAGTGGGCAGATTGAGGTTCGCGGCTACCTGGCCGTGCAATTGCGCGCGTAGTAAGTGGTATTCATGCTCACCTGGCGATGCCCTGGTTTCGTCCCGTGCCAATACGCGGCTCCAATGTACGTCTTTCTCTATTGGGAGGAAGCCAGTTGCAGGATCTACGATTGTGGGGTTATCTGAGTCTTTGTGTTGGTGACCAGTGTCCTTCATGGTGAGGTGTCTTTCGTGGGAACCGGTGCCTGCTCAGAGGTCCAGACCTTTCAAAAGAGGAAATTACGTCATTCTAATCACTCAGAATGGCTTGCGATGATTAACGTCAAATATTGATGTGTATAGTATATCAGATAGAGAGCTGAAAATGAGTGGATTTTGTCCCTATATAATCCCAAATATTACTATGAGCCGGGTAGTGGAGCTTTTTGAGGGCGCTCCGGTAAAGTGAGAGGCCAGGCGTATCGCGGTGTGCTCTGGTGACAATAATGGGATGTTATAATACTGGCAAAAGACTTTGAGCAGAAAAGGTTCTCTCTCATGATTGCAGGTACAGGTTTTACGGATAGAGTGCTCGCCGATGAGGATGTGCGTTTGCTGCTGGCGCGGGCATGTGATGGGTTGGAGCTGGACGGGAAATGCGTTCTGGTGATCATTCCTGATGGCACGCGTACAGCGCCGCTACCGTTGATGTTTCGCGCGCTCTATGAGCAGCTGGGGCATCGTGTTGAGCGGCTTGATTATCTGATCGCGCTTGGTACGCATCCTCCGATGTCGGAAGAGGCGATTCAGTATTTAGTGGGCGTTGGAGCCGAGGAGCGGGCGCGGGATTATCCGAATGTCCATGTTTATAATCATCACTGGTCTGATCCCCAGGCACTAGAGACTATCGGCATGATCTCGGCGGCGGAGGCGGAGAGGCTGACGGAGGGATTACTGTCCGAAGAGGTGCCGGTCACGCTGAACCGTCTGATCTTCTCCTACGATCAGTTGATCATCTGCGGTCCTGTTTTTCCGCACGAGGTAGCGGGCTTTTCGGGCGGCGCTAAATATCTTTTTCCCGGCATCGCCGGCCCGGATATTATCAATTTTTCGCACTGGCTGGGGGCGCGAGTCACCAGCATGAAGACGATTGGCGTCAAGGATACCCTGGTACGGCGGGTCATTCACCGGGCGGCGCAATTTGTGCGTGTGCCGCTACTCTGCCTGGCGATGGTAATGAAGGGGAAGGATCTTCATGGGCTTTATATCGGCCCGCACGAGGAAGCCTGGAGCCAGGCCGCCGATCTCTCAGGGCAGCTTAATATCACCTGGAAGGAGCGGTCTTTTTATAGCGTCCTCTCGTGGCCTTCTGAGCGCTACGATGATCTGTGGACGGCAGCCAAGGCGATGTACAAGACGGAGCCAGTGATTGCCGACGGGGGCGAGGTCATTATTTACGCGCCGCACATCACGGAGGTTTCTTACACACATGGGAAGTTAATTGACCAGGTTGGCTATCATGTACGCGATTATTTCCTCAGGCAGTGGGAGCGTTTCAAAGAGGTGCCTGGCAGTATCCTCGCGCACAGCACGCACGTCAAGGGGACGGGTAGCTACGATGCAGGGAGTGGAGTTGAAACACCGCGCATCCAGGTTACGCTGGCCACGGGTATTCCAGAGGAGCGCTGCCGGCGCATTAACCTGGGCTACCGGGATTATCGCACAATTGATCCTCAGCAATGGCAGGGACGTGAGGAGGAGGGGGTGCTCTACGTTCCGCATGCGGGCGAGGAGTTATACAGGATCAAAGGATGAGAGTTATGATACACTATTCAGAGGGAAGCTTGCTTGCAAACATTATTTGTTTTGCTATCCCGGTGAAATTTTAGTTTTGTAGAGGGGATATTCATGGATATTCGTGTTACCGTCTGGAATGAGTACCGGCATGAGCGCAGTCACGAGAGCGTCAGGGCTATTTACCCACAGGGGATTCACAACACGCTGGCTACAGCCCTGGGTGAAAAGGGCTTCGCCACACGTACCGCCACGCTGGATGAGACAGAGCATGGGTTGAGCGAAGATGTGCTGGCCAATACTGATGTGCTGATCTGGTGGGGGCATATGGCCCACGGAGAAGTACGCGATGAAATCGTTGAACGGGTAAAGAAGCGCGTGCTTGACGGTATGGGTTTAATCGTGCTGCATTCCGGCCATTTCTCCAAGATTTTCAGGAGCCTGATGGGGACGACCTGTGATTTGAAGTGGCGCGAGGCCAACGATCACGAGCGTATCTGGGTTGTTGCGCCTGGCCACCCGATCACAGAGGGGCTGGGCGAATACATTGAGCTTGAGCACGAAGAGATGTACGGGGAGCACTTCGACATACCGGCGCCGGAGACGCTGGTCTTTGTGAGCTGGTTCAGTGGTGGCGAGATCTTCCGCAGCGGTTGCTGTTACACGCGAGGCCGTGGAAAAATCTTTTATTTCCGTCCTGGTCATGAAACCATTCCCACCTATCATAACCCCACCATTCAGAAAGTGATCGCCAACGCTGTGCGCTGGGCTGCTCCGACGGAAGGCGCGCAACGTGTTTTCGGCAACAGGCCTCCACTGGAGCCACAGGGCAGCAAATAGAAACCGGATGTGTTGATCACGGCACTATCTTGAGAGGAAATCTACACATATGGTAAATTCCAACGCCGAGCGCTTCGCCGAAGATCGTTATCAGAACATGCTGTACAGGCGGAGCGGGAACTCTGGTCTTATGCTGCCCGCAATCTCGCTGGGAGCCTGGGAGACGTTTGGAGGCTATCGTGGTGAGGATGTGGCACGCGCCTGTCTTTACCGTGCCTTCGATCTTGGCATTACCCATTTTGACCTTGCCAACAACTATGGTCGCCCGCCGGGCAATGCCGAGACGGTTGTGGGGAAGGTTCTGCGCGATATGCCGCGCGATGAATTGATTATCTCGACCAAGGCTGGCTATTATATGTGGCCGGGACCTTATGGCGAATGGCTGTCGAAAAAGTATCTCGTGGCGAGCCTGGATCAGTCGCTCAAACGGTTGGGGCTCGACTATGTCGATATTTACTACGCGCACCGGCCCGATCCTGAGACGCCGCTTGAGGAGACGATGGCCGCGCTCGATCTGATTGTGCGCCAGGGGAAGGCGCTCTATGTGGGAGTCAGCAGTTTCTCCGGAGCGCATTTTGAGCACGCGGTACAGGTTACGCAGCGTATGAACCTGGCGCCGATCACCATCCATCAGCCGAACTACCATCTGCTCAACCGCCGCATCGAGTATGATCTGCTTGACCATACCAGGCGCGCGGGCACGGGTGTGATTGCCTTTAGCCCATTGGCGCAGGGCCTGCTGACCGATAAGTACCTGAATGAGGTGCCGCAGGACTCGCGCGCCGCTGCCTGGTGGAATGAGCAGACGCAGGAGAGGGTGCTGGCGCCAGGGCAGCTGGACAAGGTGCGGCGCCTCAACGCCATCGCGCACGATCGTGGCCAGACGCTGGCGCAGATGGCCCTGGCGTGGATTTTGCGTCACCCGGAGGTAACCAGTGTGCTTACCGGTGCCTCCAAAGTGGAGCAGATTGAGGAAAACGTGGGCGCTCTACAAAATCTGGAGTTCAGCGAGGAAGAACTGCGGGCAATCGATGAGATTACACTGGAGCCACCTCGCGTATAGACTGAATGCTTTGCACCTACCGCCTGTGGCGGCAGGTGCAAAGCGGGGATCATCAGGAGCGGCGGTGGCGATAGAAGGCGCTACCGAGAAGGGTGGCCAGCAGGACGAGGTAGGTGCTAAAGAGCACCCAGAGTGAGTGGGTGAGCAGGCCTCCCAGCAAAGAGGCGATCAGCACCACACCGGTCAGCAGGAAGGAGCGCCTGTGGTCACGGGTGTAGCTGATAACGAGCGGCAGCGCCAGTATACACGATGCCAGCAAAGACCAGAACGAATGCAAGTCCATGCCGAGCATCGCCAGTATGACATACACCGTTAACTCGATGATCATGCCCAGGCCAACCAGGACCGCTATTTTTCTCCAGAGGGGAGGTTGTCGCGGCTCCTGGTTGGCTTCTTCATATTCCATAGTTTCCCACCTTTCCTGTTGTGTTCGTGTCTGCTGGACAGAG
>JAFMRP010000583.1 GCA_017354095.1 Ktedonobacteraceae bacterium | reverse complement strand
GGCACGCACTCTACAGAGTAACACAGGAGGCTCTCACCAACGTTCGCAAGCATGCAAACGCCACCAAAGTGCTCGTGCGCCTGCGATATGAACAAGAAACGCTAGAATTGCTGATACGGGATAATGGAGAAGGCTCAGATCAGAAACGTAAAGAGCAGCCAGCAGGTGGATTTGGCCTGGTCGGGCTGCGCGAACGTGTCGAGTTGCTGGGTGGGCAAATTTCCTTCGGCCCAGGAGAACCGTCCGGGTATCGTGTACTGGTTCGTATCCATTGCCCACAGGGCGCTCTGGAGCAGGCCCTTACAGATCATCTCGTGGCAGAGCAAGGGAGCGGGTTATAATGAATCGAATTCGCGTCTTGATTGTGGACGATCAGACACTCGTGCGCGAAGGCTTCCGCAAATTGTTGGAGATGGAGCCTGAGTTTGAAGTAGTGGGAACCGCGCGCAATGGTGAAGCCGCGCTTTCCAGCATGGAGCAGCTGTACGCGCAACAACAGCCACCCGACGTGGTTCTCATGGATATTCGTATGCCTCACATGGATGGTATCGCGGCGACCAGGGCGATCAAGGAGCGCTGGTCCGAAGCCTGCATTGTCATTTTGACGACCTTTGACGACGTCGAGCTGATCCATTCCGGTCTGCGTGCCGGTGCGCTTGGTTACTTGCTCAAAGATGTCACTTCTGAGCAACTGACTGTTACCATTCGTATGGCGGCTCAAGGGCAGATGTTGTTACAGCCCGAGATCGCGAGCAAAGCCTTTGCGCCGCCCTCTCCAGGGAGCGCCGCAGCGGGAGCGCCGGTCTCCCTGGAGGGATCGCGTGCTTCCAGCGGTTCTGCGATGGGAATGGAACAGCTTACTGAGCGCGAACACGAGATTCTGGCTCTGGTAGCCAGCGGTGCCTCTAACCGGCAGATCGCTGAGAATCTTTTCCTGGCGGAGGGAACGGTCAAGAATCATCTCAGCAGTATTTTTGGGAAGCTGGGAGTGCGAGACCGCACGCAGGCTGCCCTCAAAGCGAAAGAACTTGGTCTGGTGTAGAAGTGGCAGAGCGTGCTGCTCAGTAAGAAAAGACGCTGATGGAGGATCCGGGGCAGTGTGCTCCAGATCCTCCAGTGCTCTACGGTGTCAGGCGTGTCAGATCGCGGGGGAACGTCGCTGTCAGGCGAACGTTTGGTGCGTCGATCAACTGCATCAGCAGTCGTTCGGAGCCAATGGCGAAGCCGCCATGCGGTGGCATGCCGTATTTGAAGACTTCCAGGTATGACTCGAATGGTTCCAGCGGCAGCCGGGCTCGCTCCATCGCCGCCACGTAGTCCTCGTAACGATGCATGCGCTGCCCGCCGCTGACCAGTTCAGTGCCACGGAAGATCAGGTCGAACGAGTTGGTATACTCTGGCCGACCTGGTTCGGGATAGGTATAGAAGGCGCGTTTACGCGTCGGATAGCCGGTAACGTAGACGAAATCGCTACCGAACTCGCGCAGCGCCCACTCGCCGAGCCAGCGCTCATCCTGAGGTGATAGATCGGGCTCGCCACGCACATCAACTTTGTGCAGCTTGAAGATCAGTTCCTGCGCATCGCTGAAATGGATGTGGGGTATCTGTTCCGGCACAGTGGCCAGCCTGACCTTGAGCAGTTCCAGTTCCGCGCTGTACTGCTCTGTGAATGTTGCCATGATATCCGCGATCACATCGCGCAGCAGGTCCATCACCGTGAAGTGGTCTTGAATAAAGCCCATCTCGACATCCAGGCTGACGTACTCGTTGAGGTGACGCGTGGTGTCGTGTGGTTCGGCGCGAAAGACTGGGCCGATCTCGAAGACGCGCTCGAAGACACCGACCATAATCTGTTTATAAAACTGCGGGCTTTGTGCCAGGTAGGCAGGTCGCCCAAAGTAGTCAAGCTGGAAGACGTTAGCACCGCTCTCGGTAGCTGAGGCCACAATTTTGGGCGTCTGGATCTCGGTGAAGCTGCGGGCCAGCAGCGTCGAGCGAAAACTGCCCAGCATGCCGGAGAAGAGGCGCAGGATGGCACGGCGCGCAGGGTGCCGGTTAGTGACGACGGCGTGATCGAGCAGTGTAGCCATACTGGCGCCCAGTTTGCGTTTGTTGAGCGGTACAGGTGGTGCTTCGAGAGCCGGGCTAATCACTTCGATGCGCAGTTCGTGCAATTCAACGCCTCCGGGCGCCTGGGCCTCGCTGACGGCCAGTCCCTCAACGGCAATCGCACTCTCGACGCCAACCCTGCCCTCGGTCAGCGGCGCGACCTCGGCCTCGGTTTCGCCGACGGCCTGGACCTGGCCCCAGCCGTCACGAATGACAAGGAAGTTGATGCCACCCATCTGGCGAAATGATTGCAGCCAGCCTTCGACGCGGACGCGCTGGCCAATGCGTGCTTTTATCTCTGTGGTGTGTGTGCGCTGCATGCTATTTAAAGACTCCTCTCATTTCATCTCGCCGCCTGCGGCGGCTCGCTGGAAACATGATTCTTCGGGGGCTTCGCTCCCGCACCCCCTTTTGTTCCGCCTTTTCGCCCATTGGCAGGCAATGGGCAAACAAAAAGCCCTCGTCCAGATTTGGAGGACGAGGGCATATTATCTGCCTGATCGTGGTACCACCACCATTTGTCCCGTAAGGGACCTCTGCCGGTTCTTTCTTTTCAATCTCATATGAGAGAAAGAGGCAAACCGCTGCGCGGTAACGGGCGCATGGCCGCAGACGGCTACTCAGGCTCAATTGAGATGTTTCGCCGTCTTGCTCCAGGGTGTTATCGAACAGGTCCGGCAGCGATGCTTGCAGCGGGTGTATCGCTCTCTGTGTGCCGGAGGGGGTTGTTCAACCTGTCCCTGTCACAGCTTTAGAAACTATGTTGTTTTCGCGACTATAGCATATGATTTTCCCTGCCGTCAAGTTACTTTTTTCTTTTTACTGCCGCCTGCAGCGGCAAAAAGAGAGAAAAGGTTATCAGCGAATGGCTACAGGCGAGCTTCAGCGGGTCTCTGCGCCTGCATCGCCATCTGTGGCACTGGCTGTTGGAGGGATGGTTCGCTGGATTTGCCGCGCAGCTTGCCAGTGACGAAGATGAAGAAGATGAGCATTAGCAGCGATTCGAACAGGTAGACCAGCATGAAAGCCTGGAAAGAGACCGGGCCAAGCGTCACCGTGCCATTAGCCAGGTATGAGCCTAGCGGACCGGGAAGCAGTTGTAGGAGGAATGAGCCATTCCAGATCGCGTGCTGTAGAATCGCGTACAGGATGCAGCCGATACCGATCAGGACACGGCGGTTGACCGAGTCGCGATGCGTCAGGTAGTAGATGCCAAGAGCAACCATAGCCGCGCCCAGACCATGCAGCAGGCCGGCAGTGCTGCGCTGGATGGCCACGTCGAGCCAATCCTTGTAGCCCTGGCTGATGTAGCCAGAGGTTTCGATCAGGTCGAAGCCGATGCCGCCGGCCATGCCAAGCAGAAAGGCCTCAGCCGCGCCGCGTACGCGTCCAATCAGAGCGACAACGCCCAGGGGCTTCACCGCTTCTTCCACCAGAGGAGCGACCACCGAAACCACGATGAGCACTGTAATGATACCCTGGGCATCACGTGGAATGGGCATGTTTGGGTCATTCAGATTTAATGCATTCAGTCCTACCACAACCAGGGATAGGAGCGCCTCTAGGATGAGTGCCAGAGCAATGGAGAGCGTCGTTCCACAGACAAGCGAGAGCGTGAAGCGTCGCCAGGTTGTTGGCCAGTCGTCCTTGCGAGGAGAGCGCAGGCGGCGAGCCCCCAGCGCCAGGAATGTGAGCGCCGGCAGAATGCCTGCCAGCGAGATCAGAAAGATCGTGCCGGGAACGTTGGCGAGCGCAAGTCCATTGCCACGCAGGGCCGCAGCCATAATGAGCACTGCCAGGTACAGGATAAAGAAAATCCAGAACCAGGGGAGCTTGAACGGCGCTGACGCTTTTCTGAAGAAGAGCGCCCGCCCGCTATGATACAGGCTGAAGCCGCCACCAACGAGGCCCGCGATGGTGAAGACAACAAACAACACCTGGCCGCCGAAGAGCTGCTGTGGTCCTAACCTATCTGTCGAAACTACACTGATAAGCAGTAGGATAAGCCCGGTTATAATACCCGCCAGAGATATCAGGCAGGCGCAGATGAAAGCGATGATTGAGATGACAAGCTGATAGGTGTTGCGCTTCGGTCTGGGTGGTGCCCACGGTGGATAAGGGCCTGGATAATAGCCTGGCACAGAGGGTTGGTACCCTGCCCCGTAATGCGGGTAGCTCTGTGGAGGTCCAGGGCTGTATGCTGCCGGTGGAGGGG
>JAFMRP010000582.1 GCA_017354095.1 Ktedonobacteraceae bacterium | reverse complement strand
ATCAGTCCAATGGAAAGGGCCCAGCCGCGGCCTCGCGCCCATGTCGCATCATCGATCGGGAGCGTCACGTGAAAGATCTCCCGGGTGCGAGTAGAGAGCAGACTCCACGCAACGATCAAGTCGCATGCAGGGTCGCCTACACCCAGACCCTCGAAGTCGATAACAGCGCTGATCCGACCCGAATGGACCAGCAGGTTCCCCGGAAGCAGGTCTCCGTGGGTCCAGATGGGTGGACCATCCCACTCTGGCACCTGGAGAGCAGCTTCCCACGCGGCGGTCACCGCCTTCGTATCGAGCACGCCAGACAGTTCGGCGATGGCAGCGCGCGCGGGAGCATCCCGCGTGGAAAGCGGCACGCCACGAGAAGAGATGGGTGGGCCGGGAGGTGGCCAGTCTACAGCACTGATCCGCTGGAGGGCAGCAATGAAGTGGGCCAGATCACGCGCCGCCTGACCTTCCTCGGTGATGCGCTGTCTTTCCGCGTTCTCACCGGCCTGCCACTGGTAGACGGACCACTGCCAGGGATAACCCTCGCCGGGTCGTCCCAGGGCGAGTGGGACAGGGATGGCGAGCGGCAGGTGTGGAGCAAGCCTCGGCAACCACAGATGCTCTTTGTCCATGTGCCTGGTAGCACTTTCGATGCGGGGGAGTCGTACAGCCATATCGGAACCGAGCCGATAGATCGCGTTGTTGGTCCCAGCGGACTGGACTGGTTCGATCGACTGGTCAGCCCACTGCGGAAACTGCGCCGCGAGTAAGCGGCGAACGAGCGAGCTATTGATGTCCACCTCGTCGACATGCATTTTCCCCATACATGTTTTCCTCTTTATGAATTAAATTTCTTCTTCAGGTCGAAAATCTTATTTAACGCCATGCGCCAGTTTTTTTTCCGCCGCCTACGGCGGCGCCAGGGAAAGATGCAGGAGGGCTTGCGCCCTCCTGCACCTCCCACTTTACTCCCTCAATTGAACCTTGACAGAGCACTCAGTGATGATGTCATAAGTATAGATGGCAGACGGTGGTAATGGGATCAACCAAAAGTGGTATTCAGTGCTATAGATGGAGGTATGCTGTTCGAGGGAGAAGAAGGTGAGCCTTGTTAGAGTAGCTTGAATCTGGCAGCCTGTGCGAGCGCCTGTGTGCGGCTGCCTACACCCAGTTTGCCATAGATGTTGCGCGTGTGAACCTTGACTGTGGCCACACTCAGGACCAGGAGCTGAGCAATCTCGCGGTTGGTCATACCCTGAGCGATCAAGCCAAGCACCTCCAATTCCCGCTCGCTCAGCGGTTCGAGCAACGCATGGTTCGCGCGCTTGCGGGACGGGTCGTCCACTTCGCCCAGGATCGATCCGATCGTGGTCTCCAGGTTCCGGGCGCTAGCACGTTCCCAGGCTGCTTGATACGCTTCCTCGCCAAGTCTGTGTCTCAGGTCATCGTGCAGGCGAGCTACGAGTGGCCAGTGATTCAGCCATCCGCTAGCCCAGGCTGGTTGCTGAAAAGCCAGCCCCAGCAGTTCGGCAGCAGATTCCGGCATCCCATCATGGGTGAGCGCAGCTGCTTCGAGGGCCAAACAGATCGTTGCAGGACCGGGATCACCACGTCGCCCCCAGAAGCAAGCAGTGTAGCTTTGCCGGGCGGCTGCATATTGACCCAGCCCGCAGTCCGCTATCGCCTGCCCCCAGCGCGCACTCAGTTCGTGGCGACCACCGTAAAACGGCTCCTGCGCAAGTATCTGCTGTTTCCTCGCCAGCGCTGCGCCTTCCATATATGCTTCGTCCATCACGCAGAGCAGCAACGCCAGCATACCCGCCGAGAGCATTTTGCCGTCGAGATTGTTCGTCCTGTCAGCCAGATCGCGCATCTCTTCGGCGAGTGCTCGCGCTTCCTCCAGTTCGCCCTTAAATAGCACCATTTCTGCCAGCTCGAACAGAGCGTGCAGAATGCCTTTCACATTGCCAATTTCGCGCATCAGCGCAAGCCCCTCGCGCGCATACCTCTCACATGCAAGGTAGTCCAGTTGCGCAAGCTTGACATCAGTCAGACTGAGGATAATCCAGGCGATTCCATGGCGATCCCCGATCGCACGTCGTAGTTCGAGGCTTTGCTGGAGAAGCGATTGGCTCACATTGGCTTCTTCCTTAGAAGTCGTCGATGCCTCCGAAGCCAGCGCGTCCGCCTGGTAGAAAGAAATGCCAAGTCTTTCGTACACGGCTGCACTTTCTTGAAAGAGTCTGTTTGCTCTGACATCGGTGTCTGGAGGTGTATCATCCGTCTCCCGCCTCGCGACAATACCCGAGACCATTAAACAGAAGCCGATTTCCGCGTGGTCCTGTCGCTCGCGTGCCTCTGCCAGGCACACATCGATCTCTTCGCGTAGATTACGTTCAATGCGTAAATTGCCCAGCGCGATCAGGCGTATCAGTCGCGCCTGCATGCGGCGGAGTATCGCGAGCTGCCCATTATTGGGGGATGGCGGGAATTGTTCAACCGCTTCCTGCAGCAGTGGGACGATTTCGTGATAGCGCCCGCACATATCGGCGAACAGGTGCAGACTTTCGACTGCCCCCGATAGCGCTACAACATGCCTCCGCTCAATAGCCAGGTGCCAGGCGTGGCGCACGTTCTCAAAGTCCGCCGCGATGGTATCTAATGCTGCGACCTGCTGGTGAGATTTGATGTCGTGCTCAAGTCGGTGCAGCAGACCAAGGTAATAATCGATGTACGCTTGTTGGACCATCTCTGTCTGGCCACACGCTTCCAATTGTTCCGCTCCATACTGCCGCAGCAGTTCATGGACCGTATAGCGCCCTGCAGTCGTCTTTCGCAGCAGCGATTGGTCGATGAGCCCGGCGAGGGTCGGCAGGGATGTCCCGGCTACGACTTGAGCTGCCTCGCGCGTAAAGCCGCCGCGAAAGATCGACACCTTCTGGAAGACCTCGCGGTCCTGCTCATGGAGCCGCTGCCAGGAGTGGTCGAACACGGAGCGCATGCTGCGATGTCGTTCCGGCAGGTTGCGCGAACGGGTCGCCAGCAGATCCAGATTGCGTTTGATCTCCCGGGCAATGTCAGCGGGTTGGAGCGTCGAGAGCCAGCCAGCCGCCAGTTCGATCGCCAGCGGCATCCCTTCTACCAGCCGACAGATGTCCATCACGCCCTTCTCGTCTTCAACCAGGTTGAAGTCACCGCGTATTCGGTGCGCCCGATCCAGAAACAACTGCACCGCGCTGTAATCGTCGGACGCTCCGCCTTCTTCTTGATCAGGGTAGGTGAGGCCCACGATCGGTCTGATCCATTCTTCCTGCAGGTTGAGTGCCTCGCGGGAGGTGGTGAGAATTTTCAGGCTGGTGGTGGCTGTCAGGATGTCGGCAATGAGATTGACACCATCCAGCAAATGCTCCATATTATCCAGCACCAGCAGCATATGCTGCGCGTGCTTTTCGCGCAGATACATAAAGAACTGCTCGCGTGGATTGCGATGATCCTGCTGAAAACGAAACGGCATGGCTTCGGCAATAGCTGGCAGCAGATCGTCGACCCGGGAGAGCTGAGCGAGCGGCACACAAAAAATTCCATCGGGAAAGAAAGCACGGTGAGATGAAGCAACTTCCATCGCCAGCCGTGTTTTGCCGATTCCTCCTGGCCCGACGAGCGTCAATAAACGGCAGGATGGATCAGAGAGCAGTGCACTAATCTCTGAAATTTCCTGCGATCGACCAAGAAAAGGAGTGGGGGATGGTGCACGGTGGTGTATGTTTACTCTCTCTATAGATCTCGCGTTTCTCATGGGGCCAGGTCCTTTTTGAGACGTAGCAGGTAGACAAGCTCAGGGAACAGTATATCAGAAAGCAAAACAGCGGACAAGCAGCTTTTTGAGTGGGATCTGCACCCGTCTATCAGGGAGGAGAAGGAGCGAGAAGGACGACAGAGTGGATAAGGAGTTGATGTTACTCGACTTTTTCGATATGCTGAGGAAGGAAAGAGACAGGGGTAGGTTCGTAGGGTGCGATGGGTGGCCTGACGGGCTCTCGCTGAAGCGAGTCGCTGCACCGGGATTCGGCTGGGCCAGCAGGCAGCGGGGGCAACCTTTGGGGTTTCATGCATTGCTCATATACCGCGATAAATTGTTAAAGTTCAAGAGACTCTTTAGTAGAGCGAGTTATTCTCAGGCAAGCAGAGGAGGCGAACGTGAGCTATAGAATTCTTAATAGGGACGAACTTCCACGTGATGGGAACGCCTATGAGTTCGAGGGATACCAGCACGGAGACACCGACCTATCTTTTATCTGGGTTGACATGCCACCGGGGGATGGTGTGCGGCTGCATAAA
>JAFMRP010000581.1 GCA_017354095.1 Ktedonobacteraceae bacterium | reverse complement strand
ATAACCGCTGCTATCAGCATCGAGAAGGATATACGTAGCCTGCAGGCCTGCCGTGACCGGATTGCTCACACTGCCCAGGTTGACAACACGCACCGAACCCACCTGGCGATCCAGCGGGATATGGGTATGTCCCACAATGACCAGGTCCGCCTCGCACCCGGCGAGCGCCTGCTCCACTTCATCATCGCTATGCTGAGGCTGGATGCCCTGCCCATCATCCTTGCCAGGTGAGGCATGCACTCCCAGCAGGCGCGTACCATCGGGCAGAACCAGCCGCTGCTCCAGGGGAAGCTCTGTCAACCAATCCAGCCAGCCAGCCGCGGTAACATAACCCCTGGTCCAGGCAAAGCTCCGTATAACTTCGAAGGACTGCAGAAAAAGCGCGGGATCTTCCTGAATCTTTTCCATGGGTATGGGGAGTTCACCCGTCACGGCATAACGATCAGTGTTACCACGCACAAAGCGCGCATTGGGCAGGTCCGCTACCCGTTGCAGCGGAGTCACAGGATCATAGCCCAGAGCAGAGAAATCACCCAAAACCCAGTAAGCATCAACCCCTCCCTGAGCCCTGATATCCGCCAGAACAGCCTCCAGGGCAATCGGATTACCATGAATATCCGAAAGAATCGCAATCCGCATAACATCGCTCCTCTTTATACATCTATTACCAGAACGCATCAGTATATCATAATAGAGAGAGCACTCACGGCAGCAGAGCCGCCCGAACATTGACAAACCACGATGGCACATATCCTACCCTCCGCCCAACATGTAGGGCCACCCCTCGCGGGTGGCCGGGGGGACGCGGTGGCCGGCTCGCCGCCTGACGACCGTCGTGCCATCCACCACGCTTGTACCATGACCATTTCTCACACTTCATGCGGGTGGCTGGTCTCGGAATAGCCAGTTCCTGAAGGGAGCATAAAACACCATGCGTAGCATATTGATATTCAATCCAGGCTCCGGCCTGTCACTCCTGGCGGAAAACCATCAAACACCAGAAGAGAGCGAAACCGCCATTCTCACAGCCTTGCGCGCCGTAGGCATCGAGCCAGAAGTATGGCACACTACTCCTGAAGAGTATGGCCACGGACTGGCCACGCGCGCGGCACAGGAAGGAGCCGAGTTGGTGATCGCGGCGGGAGGCGACGGAACATTACACGCGGTAGCCAGCGGTCTCATCGGCACACGCAGCGTACTTGGCATCCTGCCACTGGGTACCATGAATAATATCGCACGTAGCCTGGAGATCCCTACAAACCTGGAACAGGCATGTGCTATCATTGCTCAAGGTACAACCTGGCAGGTGGATGCCGGTGTGGTTAACGGCAAGACGTTTCTCGAAGTAGCCGGCATAGGACTGGAGGCAGCGCTTTTCCCGGCGGCAGAAAACGTCAAAAAGCTCGGCTTGCTCTCCACAATACGCGGCGTAATAGAGGGATTATACACACTGTTTGTTTTCAAACCAGCACATTTTCGCGCCTCCTTCGATGGACGGCGCAGCCGGCGCTTTCACGCCATCCAGATCAGCGTGTGCAACTCACCATACTATGGAGCGCACTTCCACATCGCGCCCCGCGCGTCGATGAACGATGGCCTGCTGGATGTGTTGATCTACAAAAACTTCAGTAAACTGGCTTACCTGAGACACGCCATCTCAATCAGCCAGGGACGGCGTATACTGAAACCACGCGTGAAACAGTTCAAGGTGAAAACACTCACCATCAGTTCAGAAGAGCCGGTAGTCGTACATGCCGATGGGATGCAGCAGGGATACACACCGGCCAGTATCAATGTCATACACAAAGCATTGAATGTACGCGTTCCGCAACACATCACCGGGAAGCACACTTCTAAAGCGCGTACCAGAAAGCGGCGCCACAAGACAGACCACAAGGAGGACATAACACATGTCAGATAAGCCTTTACCAGCGGGCAAAATGACCAATCCCCAGCATATACAGGTCAACCTGCCAGAACTGGCAGAGAAGGTTGATCAGAACGTCAGGCCAGTTGTCAATGAGGCTCAGCGCTTCGCGGCAAAGACCTCCGTCTCCGGACGGCGCGCTGTCTCACGCGGCACCATGTTTATGGCGCTATACCTGTGGCTGCTTTCTGGAGCCGTCATCCTATCGCTGATCGCGCGACACACACAATTCTTTCCCGGCGATATGCAAATCACCACCCGTCTGCAAAAGTATCGCCATCGCTGGATACGGCGCCTCTTCTTCGGCATCTCGGAAATCGGCTTCCCCAAATTTTCTATACCCATCACACTCGGAATCTCTGGCATTTTCTGGGCCCTGCGCTTCCGCCTGGAAGCCCTGTTTATCCTGTTAACCAGCACTTCTAATCTGCTCAACGCGCTGGTAAAGCGCCTGATCAAACGCCCACGGCCCACACGCGAACTGGTGACCGTGGTGCGCGTGATCAACGAGCCAAGCTTCCCAAGCGGACATGTGATGCACTATATCAACTTTTTTGGCCTGCTGGCCTACCTGCTGGCAACCAACTGGCGCTCTGGACGGCTGCGCAATGCACTGATCACGCTCTGCCTGGTACTGATCGCGACCGTTGGACCATCACGCGTCTACCTGGGCGCGCACTGGCCAAGCGATGTCGTGGCAGGCTACCTCTACGGAGGCCTGTGGTTCGGCGGCATCATGGCCTTCTACCTGAAAGCCAAAGCCTGGCTGCATCCCAATAAAGGCCAACCACCCGAGGTGGTACAACCACTACGACAACCCGGCGACGAAAACAATAACACCGGCACTTGACAACGTTTGTTGTCTCCTCTATACTTGATATAGTTAATCTAATTAGTCAACAATCTTGGCCTGACCGGCCACAGAAGTAGAAAGGGATCAGGATGAAGCACTATCATCAGCGGGCAGAAGCGCATCTCTTCAGATCAGGAGAGATCGCGGCTTCCGCCACCCACACACCTTTTACCGTCCAGCAGTTGAACCAGTTCCCTATTTCTCCCACATACTGCATCTGTCCTTGTTGTCGCTAACTTCCTCCCGCTAGCGTAATCTCGCTGGCCCTCGCTTTTCTTCCATACACCATCTAATTTTTTATCTACACGAGGAAAGAGATGTTTAGAGACAACATTATTGATTCCCATACTATTCTCAGCACGCTCACAGAAGACGAGCTTGAACAGGATACCCTGGACACAACTATTCTGACCTACATGGCGAAAGTAGTCCAGCGCACATATGAGGCGATGGGCCCACTACAGCACGTCGCGCTCTCGTTTCCCTATATCACCAATACCAGCAGGCACACGGTCCGCACCCATCGTGTGGTGATCTATGACCGCCTGCCAGCCGGGCAGGAACACCTGCCCTTCGTTGGCTTTCTAAGCAAGAAGCATCGCGAGGCTGGAAAGCCGATTGCCGATCAGATCAGCGACATGGATAGATTACTGGTGAGCGACCTGGCCGAGCATCGTGGCCTGCTCAATTACTCCTCTCTGGAACTGAGCGATGGCGCCTGGTGCAATCTGGTGACTTTTTCACAGGCAACCATCAAAGAGGAGATCCAGTCCCGCCAGGCCCATCGCCACGCGGCCTATGAGCTCGCGCCCCACTACTACGAGTGGATACGCCTGCATCACGGCCAGTTCGCGGGCGGCGATCTATCCGAACAGCCTGCGCTGCACCTCACAAAGTACTACACCTTCCACCGGCCATCACTACAACCATCGATGCGTGTCCAGGTGTACGCTGCGCAGGAGCAGCCAAGCCCTGCCATGAGCCAGGGAGGGATCAGCCAGTGACTCAGACGATTGTCTTCGCCAATTTTCTCGCCCCTGCTCTGCACAAAACCTACCAGTACATCATGGAATACATCCGGCAAAGGACCGGCATCCCGGCTTTCCTGGTTAGCGGAGCATCTGAGCATGACTTCCTCACAGGCGCGATTGATGGAGGCTTCATCTGCGGCCTGGCATATACACATCTCGCGCAGCAACAGCCCAACCCGGTCGAACTGGCGGCTGCCCCGATCCTGATCGGTGAGCGCTACCAGCATAAGCCGCGCTACTATTCAGACGTGGTCGTGCGCCAGTCGAGCAGGTTTCAGAATCTGGACGACCTGCGTGGCTGCACCTGGACCTACAACGAAGTTGCCTCGCACTCCGGCTACACGCTTGTCCACTCCACACTGCTCGAACGCGGCTATCCCGCCCCGGCAGACTACTTCGGTCGTAGCATGGAAAGCGGCTCGCACGCTCACTCACTGCGCCTGGTGCTGGATGGTCTGGCCGACGCTGCCGCTATCGATTCACATGTACTCGATGTAATAGCCAGCAACAGCCCCCCA
>JAFMRP010000076.1 GCA_017354095.1 Ktedonobacteraceae bacterium | reverse complement strand
GGTAGACTTGCTCTCCAACTTCGATCTTCTCAATTTCAAGCTGCGCACCGGCCTCCTGGATGATGTGCAAGGTGGCCTCCATGATCTCAGGGCCGATGCCATCACCATAGGCAACGGTGATGGGCGTTTTCTTTATCATCTCAAAAGAGATCCTTTCTCTTCATTAGTATGGTAAACGTTTATTGATGTAGCTAGTTCAGTGTAGCATAGGAGCGATACTCGATACAAGCAGGGCCAGCCTTTTCCACTGCATATACGTAATAACACACACAAAGACCGGACAGCCTGCTCGATGAGGCTGCCCGTATTCTAAAAATCATCCTGGCTTCAGGCACTATTGGATGGTTACGCGCTGCGCTGATCTCTATCCACCAGGACGAGACGGCCGCTGGTAATATCGATGACCAGTCCATGGATGGGGATCTTCGGCAGGAAAGAACTCTCACGAATAACTTTGACGACTTCCTGCACGTTCATATGTACATCGTTGAAGACTCCAAGCCAGCTCATGAGACCATTGATGTCTCCCAATCCCTGGCTGTCAATTAACTGCTGTGGATCAACTCCCAGCGCTTGCATTGAGGCGGTGAGCGCTGTAGAATCAGCATGAGCCAGGCCACAGTTAGTGTGGCCGATGACGAGCACTTCACGTACACCAAGCAGATAGATACCACCTGCTAGCGAGCGAATTAGATCGCTGCCCGCTCCCACACGCTCAGGCTCAGAGATGGTCGCACCAGCCGTGCGCAATTCGAGCACATCACCGCGCTCCAGGCCCAGCGCGTCCTCAAACATTCTGACCAGTCGGCAATCCATGCAGGTGATCACAGCCGTGCGTTTACGTGGTGCATGCCCAATGGCAGATAACGTTTCCTCTTGCAGGAAACGTTCGTTATGTGCAAGGATGTCATTTAGCATAGAGGTAAAAACCCTCCACTGTTTATTCGTTAGTTGCCTTACTACTGCTAAGTGTAGCACAATTATACAGTAGGAACAAGCAAAAATAGCAGATAAAAGGCACTTCCTGTTTGGAGCAATGATGAACGTCAGAACTATTCGCATGGCTAAAGCAGATGAACATGAGGCCATTACACAATGCGTACGCGCTGCCTACTCTCCCTATATTGAACGTATCGGCAAAGAACCCGCACCCATGCTCGCGGACTACCCCTCGCTGATCGAGCGACGTGTTGTATACGTCCTCACAGATGAGACAGAGATACTGGGCGTGCTGGTCATGATGCCTCAGGAACAGGCGATGTTTGTGGAGAATATCGCGATCTATCCCCACTACCAGGGACAGGGCCTGGGACGAACTTTGATGGCTTTTGTGGAACAGCACGCACTCGAAAGAAATCTGCAGGAGATCAGCCTGTATACCAATGAACTGATGACGGAAAATCTCCGTTTCTATCAGCAGCTAGGGTTTGTAGAAACGGATAGATACCTGCAGGATGGCTATCGCCGCGTCTTCCTGCGCAAAAAGTTGGCATAGAAATGTCATCTTTTGTTCCATCCCTCTGCCAAAAATGATTATTCTTGTAGAGATAGAGTGAGCGTATTCATAGCACGTGTGGCGGGGCCAGAGGTTATATTTCTACTATGCTGAACCGGGCTATCTGTACTACAAAGCCTGGTTGTGGTATAGTGTAGAAATCACAAAGACAAGTTTTCTAACATAGAATGGTATCTCGTTGAGTAAGAATATACCACTGGTTGAATCGGGCGAACCCGATGATATATCGCCCGGCTATCTGGGTCCAACACCTCCAATAGGACCAATCCCACAACGGGGTGAACGGCTCTGGGTCGATCGACCTGAGCAGCTATTACAGGCGGTAAAACTACTGACAACCTCCAGTGTTGTCGCGATCGACGCGGAGTTTACACAACCACGCTCATCACGGCACGGAGGCTCATCCGTCCCCCGCCTCTCGCTTCTACAACTGGCCATCCAAAAGCATTGTTTTGTTGTGGATACGTTGCGCCTGGGTGACCTCTCCCCTCTTGAGGCTGTTGTGGCAAATCCTAACATTATGGTTTTGCTGCATGGTGCGGGCGCGGATATACGCGTCATGGCGGAGCGCGACCTGCATGTTTCTCAGTTCTATGACCTGGAGGCAACTAGCCGCTCCATCTTTGGGCAGCGCGAGTCGTCACTGGCGTCGATGTTGCAGCGCGCCTTCAACTATCGCCTGGACAAAAGCCTGCAGCGCACCGACTGGACCCGCCGCCCTTTGCCATCGGCCATGATCGCCTATGCTGCTCGCGATGCCGAAGTAACATTGGCTCTCTACTATTGGCTTGATCAACATTACCACGATATTCTGCAACTGCATAAAAATAATGGCCAACGACCACTGGCGGCGTCCTGGATTGAACCATTCCTCCGCGGCTCTTCACCCCTTGCACCTGAAATGGCCGTTGAAGAGGCCCTGGCGGAAGGCATATTGAGTAGCAAGACACAAATAGAGACCGATTGCCGCGCTGCCCTGCAAACGCTGACCCATCCTATGCTGCGCAGCCGCCTGCTGCGCCTGATCGCTGATCTCTCACTTGCGCCGCTCGTGCCGGACCTCTTGCTCCTGCTCCATGCCTCGACATCCGATGAGCGCGCGGGTAGCATACGTGCCCTGGGTCGGCTAGGCGTGAAGTCAGCTCACGAAGCTCTTCAGTCCCTGCTGCAAGATCCCGTCTACGATGTACGCAAGGCAGCCTCAATCGCGCTGCGCAACCTGGCCCAGGCTCCACGCCAACATCGTGCCCCTTCGGCTATCGCCCCCGATGGCTCACGCAGCTGGTCGACTGAGCCGTCCGAGCAGGATGACAATAACAATACTGGAGGTTGGAAGAGTCGCCTGCGCTCGCTGATGGATGCATAACCAGTCAGCCTTAGTGCCGGCGAGGAATAATGCGTGTCCCCACCCAGACGAGTAATAGCAGGCCCACGATCACTCCGAAACGCCGGATGCGTGCCTCCCAGCGCTCCTCTTCTTCCTGCTCGCCTCCACCCAGCCCGGAACGATGAATCACACGTCGCAAAATACTACCTTTTTCTTTGAGTGGTGGAGGTGGTAAAAGTACAATGCTGCCGTTTTGCCCCTCCAGAATCGTTGTCGCTCCATTGTCTCGCCCGGGACCCGCTGTAACATAGCGCTTGGCGTAGAGCAGATCGGCCAGCGACGCAAAAAATTGCTGCACGAGCAGCTTCAACATGCCTTTCGCCAGGGTCGCCGGCAAATGAGGATGGTCCATCTGCATCTGGCCCTGATAGACGATCACCGTCTTCTCTTCCCGCTCCTGCAACTGGATAGCACCATCGCCGCTGAATTGCTGCTGAGGTCCCTCACCCTGGATGGAGATGCGATAATGATACGGATATTGCTGCTCGGTGATGTTAATACGTGCGCAGTAAGTGCCGCGCAGTGGGGCGTTTTTGATATGCAGGGCGAGTTCATACGTTTTGTCGTCTATCTGTTCCAGGCGTTCAATCCCGGGGATGCTTTTCCTGAGCACGAGCGGGTCCATCAGGTTGCGCCAGACGTGTTCCGCCGGCGCCTGTAATGTGTAGGTACCTTCGATGTTCATGAAGCTGTCCTTTGCAATAAATGAGTCCAAAAAGTACAATGATATGGAGCCATTATAGGCGAGAACGTGACTTGCTGCAACATACCAATGCAATCCCAACCCTTCTCCTCCCCCTCTGAGCCGCCGCAGGCGGCTTCCTTGCCTCCGGATGAGACGCAGCGTAGGCGCGCCAGCGCCGTTTCTGGCGGGAATCCCAAGGGCCTTTCTTACAGACACATCTGGCGTATGCCCAGGCCGCCTGGACAAGAGAGAGCCGCAAGAAATACTTGTCTACTCAAGTCCACGAAACAATGTTATAATAAACGACGAGGTCGAGCAGGGTATGAATCACAGGAAATGTGTGATATCATACCTTCTGGATTTCCAGAACAATTGCAGCGCGAGGAAGGGCATATTTTCGCCTCACATTCGCGAGGAGTTTTTACTACAATGAAAATAATTCTGTTACAAGACGTTGATGGTTTGGGAAAGGCCGGCGATATGAAGGATGTCGCCAATGGTTATGCCCGTAACTACCTCTTACCGCGCCGCCTGGCCGCCGGAGCCACTGCGGCACTGATCGCTAATCGTGAGCAGCGCATCGCTGCCGAGAAGCGCAGACAGGAGAAACAGGCCGAACTGAACAGGCAACTTGCCGAACGTCTCCAACAGGTCACCTTGACCTTTAAAGCGCGTGTGGGCACCCAGGGGCGCCTCTACGGCTCGATCACCAGCCAGGACATCGCCGCCGCCCTGCGTGAAGCCGAACAGCTGACCATCGATCGACGTACCATCGAGCTGACCGATCCAATCCGCGCTCTTGGTACTTTTAGCGTACCCGTAAAGATCGCAAGCCAGATGGAGCCGAAGATCACTGTCAAGGTGGTTGATGAGTCGGCACCCGAAGCCGAGACCGAGTCTACCGAAGAGAGCACAGCTTCCGCCGAAGAATAAGAGGACAACAGCATTATGTCCATAATGCTGTACTGATCCATGCTATCAACATATCACTTAACTATTAGCCGTCGTTTCCTGCCCAATGCTGCGATGGCTATTATTTGTGTTCGGGACTTTTCTGACGGCCAGTAGACGACTTGTAACCCTCACTGCTTTGCTTCGCCTGCGCTTTCCCGCTGCACCTCCATAATAGCACAAGGCAGTTGGGGCAGTAGATCAGAGGCCAGTAGTCCAGCAACTCCCGTCTGCTGGCTGACAAGCAATGATGCCGTTGTGTGCAGATAGACTCCGGCGCTGGCTGCGTCGAAGGGCAAGAGTCCCTGCGCCAGGAAGCCGGCGATCATCCCTGCCAGCACATCTCCAGTTCCAGCACTGGCCAGGGCGGGATTCGCCTGCCAGTTGATGCGCGTGTGCTGGCGCGGCTCGGTAATAATCGTGCAGGCTCCTTTCAGCACCAGGTTTACCTGCCACTCCTGCGCTTTGGCGCGCGCCAGCGGCAAACGGTCGATATCCCCACCCGAGACCTTTTTTCCCTCACACAGACGCCGCATCTCGCCCGGATGCGGCGTGATGATCGTCCCTTTGGGTAATAGCGTCCACCAGTGCTCCAGGTCCGAGAGATTGTTCAATCCATCAGCATCGACGACCAGCCGCGGGCGCTTCTCATCTGGCAGAGCACGCAGGTGCTCCAGAATCTGCAGAATGACTTCGCGCGTATTCGGCGATTGGCCAAGCCCCGGCCCCAGTAGAAGCGCGCGATAACCGTCCAGGTGGTTGATCAGTTCTTTGGCTCGCTCAAAGCTGGCTGTATTCTCCTCGGGCAGCAGTACGAAGGTGGCTTCGTGATAGGTGCTGGCGTAAATCGGCAGCATCTTCTCCGTTACCGCCAGCGTGACCAGCCCCGCCCCTACACGTCCTGCCGCACTGGCTGCCAGAAAGGCTGAACCAGGGTAACGCTGGGAACCGCAAAAGAGCATGACTTTGCCAAAAGTTCCCTTATTGCTATTTAACGGACGCGGCGGCAGTAGTGCTCGTACCAGCTCGCTCGTCAACATCTCCGTTGTTAAATTCCGTTCCAGTTCAGGCGGCAATCCGATATCACCCACAAAGAGCTCGCCAATATATTCACGTGCGGGAAAGAAGAAGAAACCCTGCTTGGGACAGGCCAGCGTGATCGTCATGTCTGCGTGTATGGTGCCGGGATCGACCGCTCCAGTGTCCGCATTGATACCGCTGGACAGGTCAATCGCGACAATACGTAGATCATCGCGCTGCGTACGCTCTGTACTGACACGCTTGAGAAGCGCGCGCATATCGTCGGGCAGCGGGCGAGAGCGTCCCGTGCCTAGCAGCGCATCAACAATATAGGTCGCGCTCTGGATAAGCGACTCCAGTTCCGTTGCCGTCTCTTCTTGCTCTATCTCTCTTCCCTGCACTACCAGCCGCCGGGTCTTCCAGTAGTAAAGGCTGATGAAAGCTCCTTCCTGCTCCAGGTGGCGTGCCATAACCACGCCGTCACCCCCGTTATTACCCGGGCCGATCAAGAAGAGTATTTCGAGTCCGTTCAATGAGAGATGTGGCAATAGATGAGCCGTGAAGATGGCAGCAGCACTTCTCCCGGCATTTTGCATTAGAATGGGCGAGGTAAGGCCATACTGGCGGTCGGCCTCCGCCTCCAGCTCACGCATTTCAGCAACGGTGACAATATGCATACAGAGCCTCCAAGCTTTCTCTCGATTTTCAATATCCTCTCGTTTCTATTGTAGTGTGTAAGCAAACAATAGGGAAGGGGCCAACGGGTTTCTCAAAAGCACAAAACACGAACATAAAAGATCTGGTGTCTCGTACTCCCCCGTGCTATACTAGGCAGCATGAAACTTGCGTTGAAAATTACTCCACAGCGCACGACGCAATATGCGCACATGGCCGCGGCACTGGCTCTTCCCGAACTGCAGGCCAGTCCATTCGGTAAGGTTGTTCAACTCTGCACTCCAACGACCCTGGCTGGCCAGAACTATATACTGGCGACCGTGGAAGAGAACTGCCTGAACCTTCCCGAGTTGCGCGATATCTTACCTCGCCTGGGAGCGACCAGCGAGGTGTATGAATATTTTGAACGTATCGATCAGGTCGAAGGTCCGTTACTACGCCCGGTCGAGCCGCAATTTACACCGTTTGTACCGCTGGAGATGGCGGAGGCCCGCCGTTACCGTGGCAAGACCAACGAGATCTTTACACGCGTCTTGCTCAATGTGGCGCTCTTCGCCGGCGCCTATGCCGGGCAATATCGCGAACGACTCAGAATTCTCGATCCCCTGGCCGGCGGCGGCACAACGCTGTTTCTGGCGCTGGCCTATGGCTACGATGCCTTTGGCATCGAACTGGAACGCCAGGATGTGGAAACAACATCGGTCTTTGTCAGGCAGTATCTGGAGAATGAGCGGATCGCCTTCAAGGAAATCGATGAACGAGGACGCAAGGCCGGACGCCGCCATCAGTTTGAGATTGGCCCGAAAAAAGAAACCCGCTTGCTGGTACTGGCACACGGAGACGCGCGAGATGCCGCTCTCCATATGCGCGAGGTGCATGGAGGCCCTCGGATGCATGCGATTATTGGCGATCTCCCCTACGGCATTCAGCATTTTGGCGAGATCGCGGCACTGCTCAGCAAGGCGCTGCCCGTGTGGGAACAAATGCTGCTGCCAGGCGGCACGCTGGCCCTTTCCTGGAATGCAACGCGCATCGAGCGCCAGTCTATGCTAGAATTATTCGCGCGCCATACCCGGCTCCAGGTGCGCGATGAGCCGCCCTATACACAATTCGCACATGCTGTGGATCGTGTGATCAAACGGCGGGATATTATTGTGGGCATGCACGCCTCATAATGGCGTTGCGATAAAATACCTGTGCAAGGTATGAGGTGTTGCTGTTATGCGTAATCTGCCAAACCTGTTGAGCATAAGCCGGCTGGTCGTGACACTGCTGGTGTTTATATTAGTACTGGTCAATCAACCCTGGGCCTACCTGCTGGCTACTCTGCTCTTTGTGCTGGCCTCCATCACCGACTTTCTGGATGGCTACCTGGCCCGACGCCTCAAAGTCGTCTCCTCGCTGGGGGTGTTTCTCGATCTAACTGCCGATAAAGTCTTTGTGGCCGCAGTGCTGATCGCTATGGTGCAGGTTGCTGTGGTACCAGCATGGGTGGTTTTCATCATTGTGACACGCGAATTCCTGGTCACAGGACTTCGCTCAATGGCGGCGGCCAAAGGCACGGTGATCCCCGCTGGCATCTGGGGAAAGCAGAAGACGTTTATTACGATGGTGGCCATCGGAGGTCTGCTCCTGGCCAAAGGATTGGGCGCGCATCAGCTTTCCCTTTTCCCTTTGATGCTCACATTTACCAGCGCTACCGCTAACTTCAGTGAATATCTCCTGCTCGTTTCGGATATCCTGGTTGTGCTGGCCACTATCTGGACCATCTTTTCAGGCATCGAGTATATCGTAGGAGCACTACCCCTGTTTCAAGAAAAGCCCGAACAATAAGCATCCGCTCTAATCACGTGAAAAATATTCGGGATTGCCTCTCCTTTGCCCCATGGAAATGTGTGGCCCTCCCTTGTGGGGGGCCGGTTATGCCTGCTGATTAGAGGTGAGATTCTGCTCCGACTCCGCAGAGGCATCAGTCTTCTGCCCCAACTTACGCTCTGTACCGGAAAACAAGCGACCAATGTTGTCTCGGTGGAAGAGAATGACCAGGGCCGGCACAATGATCAAGAAGAACAACTGTGGAAGAGAGACGCTGGCAAAAAATCCCGGATTGAACAGGCTGACGATGTAGAGAACAATGCCACAAATAATAGTGGTTAGACCACCTACGATGGAGCCGAGCGAGACATAGCGCCAGATGGCAATAGTGCTCAGCGTGGTGATCGCGCTAATCAGAAATGTCAACGGCGAGATGATCAGCAGAGCGCCCGCGCCCGTCAATACGCCGCGCCCACCTTTGAAGCCGATAAAGACGGGAAAACAGTGCCCAAGCAGCGCCATCAGCCCGGCAACAAATACACCCCAACCCGAAGCAGCGAAGAAAGGTACAAAGGTTGCAAGGAGCGCAGGACCGATACCTTTAGAGAGGTCGATGATAAATACAATCAACGCGGGACCATTCCCCAGGGTGCGCTGGACATTCGTCGCTCCGATTTTATGACTACCATAATCTCGGATGTCGAAATCTTTGCCCCGCAACAATTTACCCATCCAATAACCTGCTGGAATAGAACCCCATAAATACGTAATGATCGCCGTGAGTACCAGCGAAAAAATAAAATTAGGCATACGTCGCCCTCCTTCATCCGGTACCTACCGAATGCCATATTTCGCTCAGGGCTGTGACCCTGGCCCCATTATAGAATTGTTTGAGGTAAATTTCTAGTGGGCTAACACTGTCAGGCTGCTTGCATGGTAGCACCATGCAAGGCCACGTGCTATACTACAAAATGCAGCCATGTTCTAGGTGTAAGGAGCGAGTGATGCGTACCATGCTTAAGATGTTCTGGAGACTCCTTCTCGCATGTGTGCTGGGTGCATTGGTGGTTGTGTTACGCTATATGTTGAGGACTCCACAAGCGCTGGATAGTAAATTGCCTGGAGAGTCCCGGCTCTACAGGTGGAGACACGGCCATGTCTTTTATAAGGTGGCGGGCACAACCGGGGCGCCTGCACTGGTCCTGTTGCATGCCCCTGGCATCGGGGCATCCGCCTATGAGATGCGCCATCTCATGCAGATACTGCAGCAGGATTACCGCGTCTACGCACCTGACCTGCCCGGGTTTGGCCTGTCCGATCACCCGGTTATCGACTACTCGGCGGGCACATACATTTCACTGTGCCGCGATTTCCTGCGCGAGGTGGTACGGAGTCCAGCGGTACTGATGGTCAGCGGCTTAAGCTGCCAGTACGGCGTGGCCGTTGCGGCCAGCTCACCCGAACTGTGCGAACGCCTGGTGCTGCTCGCGCCGGTACCGCTGCTGGAACGCCAACGACCACCGGCTTGGCTGGCCTGCCTGGCTGAAGTTCCGCCAGCCGGTTTCGTACTCTATGCACTCATCACCGCGCGGCCATTGCTGCGGAAGGTGCTAGAAAGCTGGGACATGGTTGTGAGCAATGAAGAGCTAGATTATCGTTACGCGGTTGCACACCAGCTGGGCGCACAGCGCGCTGTGCTGGCCCTGCTCGCAGGTAAACTGGATACGGACGTCTCCAGACAACTGACCACACTGCGACTGCCGGTTCTCACTGTCTGGGGCAGCAAGTTCGCCCCGGTTCAACAAAGCATACCCGGTGATGTCGCGGTCATCCAGGAGACAGGACTGGCAGTACACGAGGAAGCCCCTCGGTCGATAGTGGATCTCCTGCGTGAACGCACAGCCAGCCCGGAACTGCCCGCTGCGAACCTGGACAACGTCGCTCACGCGGAGGTTCCAGCATCCACACCCGCCCTGGCTACCATAGGCGATACGCCGCTGTTTGAGGCGTATTGTGTAAAATGCCGACAGAAGCGAACAATGCAAGATGCACATAAAGTGACGACGAAGAAAGGGCGTAACGCACTGGAGGGACTATGTCCGGTGTGTAATACTCGACTCTTCCGTTTCACTGTCAGTGAATGAGAATTCATAAAAGTGACTTTTTTATTCCCACTGCCAACCATGCGTATGCGGCGGATGCTGTGTGATCAAAACAATTGGAGGGATAATTTCCATTGGAAAATGGCCAAAAATATTGCCGCGAATCACTTGACGTTACGCTATTCACAACGTATAATCACCGTCATGTGTGTTGAATACCTGCGTTTTACGCTCACCTGTGGTGTGGGAAGTTGTTTGACCTGGTGAAAATCATGGTTTTGTGAAACATTCGTAGAAGACGTTACATTGCTGTCAGAATGTTCATCTTCTAATGAAACCCAATCGACGTGTGGCTTTTCTAAAACAGGCTTTTTGCCCCAGACGTTCACTTACGCGGGGGCAACCCTTTCCAGAAACCTGAGAGGGGGCGCGGGGGCAAACTCTTTCTTCCTCTACGAGACGCCGAAGGCGGCGAGGAGAGAGCTTAAGCAAACGCTTGCAATGCCCTCCAGGACCGATCCTGGAAGATAGGTATAAAGCGGTGGGCCAATGGGAATAAAAAGAGGGTTGAATATTGTAATAGGTGACAAGCAAGTAAACAGAGGCGGAGATCT
>JAFMRP010000580.1 GCA_017354095.1 Ktedonobacteraceae bacterium | reverse complement strand
ACGATTGGTACGATCAAAGATATCATTGTCACTGCTGGTAATGATGTCTATGTGGTAGAAGCCTCAGATGGGAAGCAAATTTTCATTCCGGCTATTAAAGAGGTCGTCAAGCAGGTTGATCTTATTCGTGGTGTGATGTATATTGATCCTATCAAGGGGATGCTAGATGACGAGGCGGAAGTAGTTGATTCAGGTGAGTTGGGGGAGGATACAGAAGTAGACTGAGCGCCAGGGTTGTCGCTTACTAAGCTTCGTGAAACTGGTTTTGCGAACGCTCGTGTAAACAGTACAATAATCTTCGTAGCCGCGTTGATGTCGTAGATCGTCTGCAACGCTGTGTAGGGAGGTGTCTCGTGTCCAACCGTACTCCAACGTTCGCTGATGTCTGTCATGCCATTGCCGAGGGAAAGATCGCCGCTACCGTTGAGGGATCGGTGTACCAGGTAAATGCGCTTGAACTACGCCGCTATTTGAACAAATATCGCGTACTTTCTCGTATTTCCTCTTCTTCGCGTGCCTCTGCTCAGTGCCAACCCTCTGGTTGTTCGCTACCCATTCGCCACCTGTTTGCATAGCATTGCAAGAGTTTTTCCTGGCCGTTGCGCTCGCTTGTGAGGATTCCGCGCGGCCAGATCTTTTGTATGGTTGAGGAGTGGGGGATTCAGGTGAAGGCTTCCTGGCCTGCTGTTGCTTTCGTGGGAGGTAAGGACTATAATAGGTGTTGAACACAGCAGGCTATCTTCAGGGGTAGGGTCTGCTGCGCAATTTTGTGTACATCGATCTTATCCATCTAAAGATAAGCGAGCGAATAAGAGAACGGTGCGGGTGTGTGTGAAGTTGCACTCGTCGTAAGGAAAGGTATTTATGGAACCAATTGAATCGGAACAGGAGTACGCCGCACGTGTGCCATCGTATGAGGTCAACCCTCGCAAACGTTTTAACTGGCTGCATGTGATTACAGTGCTTGGCGCGATCTGGTTGTTATTTCTGCTGGTATCGATCATTTTCCAACTGCCGATCAGTGGCTTTGTTGGCCCGGTGATGAGCATTATGCTGTTACTCTTCTTTGTGGTGGCGGGTCTGTTGTTCTGGGCGATGGCGCCGAAGGCGAATCGCGAATAGCGCCTGTTGTGGTGTGAGCCTGTCCGTGTACTCATTGTGAAGCGGCATTGAAAAAATGGGGATCTGTGGAGGTGGATGGTATGGAGGATATGTTGCTGCGACCGTTTAAGTTGCCGGGGGATACTGAGCGGCTTTGTTTATATGCTGCTGCTGTTGGGATGCGTGCTTTTTTTCTGGACTATCCTCTGGCGCGTGAGCGCAAGCAAGTAGAGCAGAACGCGTTATACATTTGTACAACCACCCGGCACAGTTGTCCCGAGGTGGCCAATGACTATACAGCCTATCGGCAGATTTTTGTCGAGGGGTATGCCCTGGGGTATCAGGTCGCACGCAATCATATCAGTACGTTGCCGTTCTCGCGCCGGGATGCTGTAGCGGCGGTGACGCGTCAACCTGATATGGCTTGTTCTGTGGATCTGTGCGCGACAATGCTACAAGCCCTGGTCAAAGAGCATGAGGTTGAGAGCGTTTTTGACCTGCCTAGCTGTTTTTAATTTGAGAAGAAGTGTGGGGCCGGTCTCCTGATTGAACAGGGAGGCCGGTCCCATAATTTTGTTTGTGGGGCTGGTTATGTCACGTGCATCCAGCCCTGCTCATCGACACTGATGGCGAGGTGTTCTCCCCAGAGCGTGCAACCGAGCAGTTCAGCCGATTCCACCAGCCGGGGGCCGGAGCGATTGAGGTAGGCGTTGCCGTCTATGGCATAGACGCGCTGCTCGCGTACAGCTTTTAGCGTGGGCCAGATAGGGTGGCGCTGCAACAGCGGTAACTCTCTACATGTGCGTTCAAGGGTAAAGCCGCAGGGGGCCAGGATGAGCACATCGGGATCGGCGGCCCGCAATTCCTCCCATGTCAGCCAGGGAGAGTGGAGTCCCACCTCGCCGAACAGAGGCTCACCACCCGCGCAGGCCACCAGCTCCGGGGTCCAGTTGCCTGCTCCCATCAGGGGGTCGAGCCATTCCAGTATCGCTACTCGTGGTCTGCCGCCGTGGTCCTGGCTGAACTGGTCCGTTGTGTGTGCCAGCTGTTCCAGGCGTTGTTGATAGCTGTGCAGCAGCGCTCTGGCTTGTGTGGGCCGACCGAGCGCCTCGCCCACGCGCAGCAGATCTTCCCAGATGTCGCTGAGTCGATAGGGGGCGAGCGAGACAATACGTGGTTGCAGGCCGGTAAGTTGTGCCAGAGCCCGGGTAACATCCTGTTCGCTCACTGCACAAACCTCGCATTGTGTCTGTGTAAAGATAAGATCTGGCTGCAGCTGGCGCAAGAGATCGATGTCGATAGCGTAGATGCTCAGCGCTTTCAGGGCGTTTGTGTCCTGCTTCTCGCGTGCCAGCGCTTTAATCTGGGCGTCGATCTGCGCGCTGCTGGTTTCGATATCGACCTGTACCGTACTGACGAGGGGCAGATCTGTTACCTGTGATGGGTAGTCGCACTCGTGCGAGCGTCCGACCAGTTGGTCCAGGCAGCCGAGAGCGGCGATCATCTCGGTCGCGCTTGCCAGGAGCGAAACGATGCGCATAGTCTTTGTGCCTCTCGATTTCTTGCCGCCTGTGTGGCAGCGTGCATAAAGAAGAGAAAAAAGTAACCTGGCAGGGGTTCTACCGCCCCTGCCCTTTGATAGTAGTCTTTGTGGTTGGCGGCTGTCAACCTTGCCAGGAGGAGAAACGGTATGTTTGCCGGGTATCAGGTTGAGGCCTGGTCGACCAGCCAGACGATCGCCGTTTTGTCGAAGGAGCCTGTGGCGAGGTAGCGGCCATCGGGCGACCAGGAGAGGTCGACGACGGTATTGCTATGGCCAGGCTCGCCCTCTTTGGGGAAGAAGAAATCCTGGATCTGGGTGACGCCATCTTTGGCTTTTTTCGATGAGCCACCCTTCAGGTCCCAGATATAGGCACGAGCGCTGCGCGCGTAGCTGGCGGCAATATAACGTCCGTTGGGCGACCAGGCAATGCCATTTACCAGCGGGAACCAGTCCTGTCCCTTCTTGATATCCTTGGGTGGAGTTAGCGGTACCGGATCGTCTGTGCCCAGTTGGAAGAGCGGCTGAGGCTGATTGATATCGCAGACCACGACGCTATCCGCCCACCAGACTGCCAGCATATTGGGGTCGGCTGGCGACCAGGTCAGGGCGAGCCGATAGACAATAGGGATATCTTTGCCTTTTGTACGATCGGGCAGTTTGAGAACCGTTTTGACCTGGCGGCTTTTGATGTCCCACACGATGACTTTGGCATTTGATGTGCTGCCGGCCAGATATGCTCCATCGGCTGACCAGGCGCACACAAACAGGGTCGGCTGATCTTTCTCTTCTGGGTCGGTGTAGGTAAGCGAAGCCGTGGGTGTTGAGAAGTTGTCGTTTTGCCACAGCGTTATTTTGATGGGGTTTGAGCCCAACTGGCTCTCGATCGCGGCCAGCAGATTGCCTTTGGGCTGCCATGCTGGTGATCGATAGGATGGCAGGTTGAAGGGATCGCTTTTATCAAGCGTGCTGTCTACCACGGTTTTGGGGTCTTTTTTGGGGGGCTGTGGATCGTACAGAAAGAACATGCCCGTTTCACCGTCTGTGGCGGCAAGCATGCTGCTATCAGGAGACCAGGCCACGTCGTTGGAGAACATTTCGTTCTTCAGTTTCCAGCTATCCAGTGGTTGATTCACAGACTGGATCGCCGTTGGCGGTTTCTGTAGTAGTTGTCCAAGGTCCCAGACCATCATGCGTGAGTCCTCGCCCGCTGTGGCCAGGTAGCGTCCTTTGGGGTCCCAGAGCGTGTTGTTAATCGTATCGCTGTGCCCGGTGAGGTTCAGCACTGGTCTGCCTGACATAATCACCCGGGGGCCTGGTATCGGGGTAGGTGTTGGGGTTGGTTTTAGGGGAGCAGCGGGCTGGTTGTGTGTGATGAACAGCCATGTACCGCCTGCTACTACAGCGGTGGCCGCTGTGACGCCACCGATGAGCATTGCTCGCCGTCCCACTTTGCGTGGTTGTTCTCCGGGGGCTGATTGATCGGGTGGGTAGATCTGTGTTGGCCGGGCATAGTTCGAGACATACGTGGGGGTATTGTAGTCTTGTAGCTGCGCAGCCGACAGAGGCATTCCTTCGGGATGGTTGTTGTATTGAGTCGCCGCCTGGGACGAGGATTGCGGCTGTGGCATGACTGGAGGGAATGATGGGGCGGACGAAGGTGCCTGTTGTTGTATAGCAGGGGGGAGCGA
>JAFMRP010000579.1 GCA_017354095.1 Ktedonobacteraceae bacterium | reverse complement strand
CTAGATCAACTTCCAGCCGCGTCTCGCGGTTGGTAGATGGGTCGAGCACAAACAGATCTCCACCTGCGTGATAGACACAGCGATACCCATCGGTAGCGAGATTACGAGCATAGAACGTTTCCTGGTTGCTATGGCGCCGCAAATCCTCGCCGGAGGGCAGGCAGGAATAGACGTTACTGATGCCCTCGTGATCTGAAAGGAAAAAGAGCCGCTTCCCCACCCAGCAAGGGGCAGCAATATTGCCGTTGAGGTCGAGCAGCCGCTTGAACTCGCCTGTTCCCTGCGCATCGATCCACAGGTAGCCAGCGGTCCCACCGCGATAGCGCTTCCAGAAGGCTGGCTCGCGGATATTGCGGCCCAGCACAACAGCACCGTCAGGACCAAAGGCGATGGCGTTGGCGATGCCATAAGGCAGCCGAACTGGCTCACCGCCCTGGAGCGAGACGCCAGAGAGCATGCGCCAGCGGGGCGAGGGCAGCCCGGACGAACTGGCATAAAGGATCTGTGCTCCGTCAGGCTGCCAGCCAACCACTTCAGCGTGCCCGGCATGATAGGTCAGGCGGCGCGATGGCCCACCATCGGTGGGCATCACATAGACTTCGTCAGGGCCTTCGTCACTGCCGGTAAAGGCAATCTGCTGACCATCCGGCGAAAAACGCGCCCTGGTGGCCGCCGCCACGCCAGCGGTCAATCGTTCGGCGCGACCGCCGCTGACGGAGACACGCCAGAGATCATCCTCTGCGGTAAAGACAATTTGATCGCGATAGATAGTCGGAAAGCGAAGATAGCCGGTGGTTCCCATGACTCCTCCTTTAGACAGACACGTACTCCAGCCGTGAAACGAGGTTGAGTGAGAGCATATGCGTTATTGTAGCAAAAATCGGAGTAGTTCGACAAACAGCAAAGCTTCCCAATGGCCTGGAGTCTAATGCACATCTATCTCCTTATGGTTCGATAAACACCGGGGTAACCGATACTGAGAGGTGCAGATAGCCGCCATCCACCTGTACCGAAACCGCCTCGCCGAATACATCAATTGCCTGCGCCTTCGATGTAGACCACGGCCACTCGAACGGTACAGCAGGATCTTCCTCACCCCCAAAAGTATCGCGCCTCTCCCACACAACGAGAAGCGGCCCCCGCTCGCGTCTCCTCACCTCAAACAGGTAGATGGCTGGACGCTCAGGAATCTCGATTCGCTGCACCTGCTCGATACCAGCAAGCAGATGCGTCATTCTACGAAACGTCTCTGCCGCCGGATAAGGTTCCTTAAACACGCCCTTTTCATAATCCAGGAGCTTGTGTTTGTCAAACAACAGGTGCATTAAGTTATAGCGATCAACCTTCTCGTTCGCCAGATTCCAGCAGAGCATTTTTTGAACCCCCTCCGAAAGCGCCAGCAGGCTGCGTGTGACCAGTTCTCGGCAGTTGATCCGATGGCGTTTCTCCTCCAGCTCGGCAGAGCAACCCTCCATAAACATCTGGGCCTGTGGTGGCAGCGTTGCCATTTGCTCATACAGCTCAGCCACCGCTTCGCTCTGCGCTGCCTGAGCCTGCGAATCGCTCTGCGGGTGTGCAATCATCCGCTCGAAGAGACGTTGGAGAATGGGCAGGTTCTCCGCGAAATTGAAGAAGCTGGGACCGTTGTACTCGCCGCAGAAGATGGGCTTCTGATAGCCCAGAGCTGCCATTTTCTGACGGACAACCTCGATATTGATGGGGATAGCATAGTGATCTCCATACAAGTGCAGATCGAAGGCATCGAAGTCGTCCGCGCTCTCCCGCAGCAGATGATCAAAAAAGGCGTGCTCCGCTTGCGCATCAGGGTTCTGGGAGTCGGCTGACGAATGGAAAGCATCCACTGCACCGGCAAGCACTACGATAGCGTCAGGATCAGCAGCCTTGACAGCGCGAGAGAAGACCTTGAGCTGGTTGACGTAGTCAGTAGCCGTCCCTTCCCACAGAAGCGGGTTGGTGGGCTCATTGTTGCATTGCCAGTAGCGCACCCGGCCCTGGCAATGGGTGACTAGCGTCGTCACAAAGTGCTCGAACTCCTCCGGATGCAGGGCTGGCGATGGTGGCTGGAAATTGGTCGCATGCCGGGTAGCCCACCGGGAACTCGTATTGAGGGTGATCCACACCTCGTCGGATGGCTCCAGTTGTTCCAACAGCGTGTCAACGGCGCCCCAGCCGAAGCGATCCCGCTCCGGCTCTACTTGATCCCAGAACAGGAAGAGCCTGACCAGGTGCGCTCCTAGCTGGTGGACCTGTGGCATAAACACGTCTGCTTTGATTCCCAGATGGCCATAGAGCGGTCCTCGCACAATGCCAAGTGGGGAACTTTGTCCGATGTAAGTCTCTTTTCCAAATTCTCTTTTGACAAATGCGTACTCTTCATTCATATCCTATTCTCCTCCTGTATGACTACATACTTGCGCTTTCTCAAGCTCCTGCTGGAAGTTTAGAGGACAGGCAGGAGAGACGACATCCTCCGGTCAGGTGGTTTTGTGGGTGGTTCTAAAGACGCGGGAAGGCGTGGAGGAACGTGACGTTAAAACTGATCCAGGTGGTGCACCGCCTGATAGGCTTCCAGGCGGGAACTCACGCCCAGTTTCTGGTAGAGGTGTTTGATATGGTCCTTAACGGTATTGACGGAGACGACCAGCTCGCTGGCGATCTCCCGATTGCTCCGCCCAGCGACCAGGAGCCGCAGGACACGCTGTTCCTGTGGAGAAAGCAACTCAAGCGGCAGGCCATCGAAGGCCGACGAGCGAGCGCGCGCCTCTGCGGATCTGGCGAGGGCGCGTAGGATCGTCTGTCCATAGGAACGTAGGGCTTTTTCATGTATGATGGGTATGAGGGAACGCAGCAGAGAGATTAACGCCTTCCCTTCATCTAGAAAGACGCGCATAAACCCCTCTACTCTCGCCAGAGAGAGTGCCTGCAGAATCCACCTGCGGGCCTCGTCCTTTTGCCCGCAGGCCATATATGCCCGCGCCAGGAGTATCTCGATTTCCAGTTCGCCGCGCGTGTATCGCTTCGCCGAAGCCTCGGGTAGCAGATGCTCTAACTGGTGTACAGCAGCGTCCGCTTTTCCCTGAGCCAGTTGAAGGCGTGCCTGCAAGATGTGCACCATGATATGCTGGGTAAAGGAAAGCTCTGTGCTACTCTGGGTCAATTGGGTCAGGCAGCGCTGCGCTGCGAGATAATCGTCCACCGTTAATTGAAGACGTGCCTGCAGGACCAGGACGTCAGGAAGCAGTTCTTGAGCCCTCTGAGTCGATACAGCTTGCAGGCGCGCGAGAAGCACAGCCAGCTGCTGCTGAGCGGCACTGGTCTGCCCTCCCGCGAAACGCAGCAATGTTTGCAGATAGGCAACTTCCTCGCTGAATTCCAACCCTCTGCGACGAGCAAGCTCCCACGCTTCGCTCGCCTGTTGCTCCGCTGCTGCTGGATCGTTCCATTCGAAAGAGATTCGGGCCAGTCCAAGTAGCGCCCGTTCGCTCTCCTCCTGCTCTTGTGCTCCTGAGAGTGCCAGGCGATAATACTCGCCCGCCTGATGGAGTTCTCCGATGGCCATGTAGACCTCCCCTAATCTCAGGTTGATCTCGCGCAGAAACGGCTGGCTATCACTGGCTCTGCTCTGTGTAAGCGCCTCTTGCAAGAGCTGTCGAGCCTCATCGAATCGACCCTGCCGCATCTCTGCTGCTCCGACAATTCCCAGACAGATGATGCGCCACTCTGGCGGGATCTCCTCCCGACCGGCCTGGCCTGCTTTCGGCAGCAAGGCCAGTGCTTTCCTCGCATGTTCTGTTGCTTCCTGGACACATGACGGCTTATGCAGTGAGGCAATCAACGCTCGAAATGCGAAGACCAGGCCGGTCCAGGACAACGTTCCAGCGTTTCGCCACCCCTCCTCTGCTCGCTGGAGCATCTCTTCGATACGTGCCGTCACCCCTCCAATAGGAGAAGCCTCCTCCTGCAGAAACTGGAGCGTGACAGCACGGTAGAGGCAGAGTGCCGGGTGCGCATGCAGCACCCTGTCCGGTATCTGTTCCAGCCAGCGCCGCAGTGTATGCAGCTCATAGAACTGCCTGGCAACTCCGGATTGCTCGATTAACAGCCCCGCACGCTCAGCGTCATGAGCTTGCAGGGCTGTCTCTATGGCCTCCGCCAGCATTGCATGCTGCTCGTACCAGTAACTCGCTCGCAGCGACAATACACACAGCGCCTCTTCACCAAAGCGGCGACTGGCCTCACTGTGCATCGCTTCGGCAAATAGCGTGTGGTAGCGATACCACGCCCCCGTATCATCCAGGGCCTCTAGAAAGAG
>JAFMRP010000578.1 GCA_017354095.1 Ktedonobacteraceae bacterium | reverse complement strand
CTCGATCATCCCACCTCGCCCGCGTTTCTTCGGATCAGCGCGTTTCAGGGAAGCAATGTAGTCATCCAGGTCAGCTTCATCAGCCTCCAGGAGTCGCTCAGAATCGTGTTTTGAGAAGTAAGCAAACAAGTCTTCAATGGCTCGTGCGTAGGCGTCTACGGTTTTGGGGCGCTTCCCTTTGAGGACCAACCGCTCGACAAAGGCGCGAGTGGCTGAATGAGCGGCAACACGTGGGTAATGCTCCCACTTCACTTCTGGCGTATCCATATCTGCAACCTTTCTCTGGATGGTCTTTCTGGCTGATGGGCTATTCCGCTGGCATCCGAAAAAAACGGAATCTTATCCCGTTGACCATCCGAGCTAATTGTAGATATGTGGCAATCCTACCATGATGCAGTCCATCAAGTCTTGCCTCATGCCCACCTCGTTGTGGACAAGTTCCATGTCATCAAACTGCTTCACTCCTGCCTTGAAACCGTTCGCAAAGAGGTAAGAGCCGAACTTTCCGACAAACAGCGTCGAACCTTGATGCATGACCGCTACTTGCTGCTCAGACGGGGCGTAGACCTCTCTGAAAAAGATCGCTTGATCGTGGAGGCATGGCTGGGTAACTTTCCCCGCCTGGCACAAGCTTATGCACAAAAGGAAGCGTTTTTCTGCGTGTACGAAGCGGCCTCCCTCGATGAAGCATGGGACCGCTACTTTGCATGGCAAAACCAGATCACGCCTGAAATCTTCGATGCTTTTTTGCCTCTGATGCTAGCGACCGAACGCTGGGGCGATGCCATCTTCAACTATTTCACCTATCGCTACACCGCTGGCTACACTGAAAGCCTGAACGGGCTCATGAAATTGTTGGCGCGGCAAGGCAGAGGCTTTAGCTTTGAAGTCATTCGCGCTAAAGCCTTGCTGACTCGTGGTTGTCGCAAAGACTCCCGCCCCGCCTATGGAGAGCACTGGGATCATGCTGATGTTTCTCATGATGCATGCTCCCCCGGCGCTGACATTGCCGACTTGACCGCCCGCGCAATCGCATGCCCCAACGAGAGCGGAACCCCGTTCCTAACAGCTTTCACTGCCCCTGCAACTGTGAAGGAAGGTAATTCAAAGTCATCAGGCAGTCCTTGAGAGCGCCGCATCTCCTCAAATGCCGCACGCATCTTGTCCCCCAGCTCGTTTGCTTTCGGTGTGCAAGATCGATCACTCCCAGGTTTCACGCCACCACTGGCACAAACAGCCGGTCCCATTCTTCCGGTTCCAGCATCTCAGGCACGAGCAAGGACTTCCATCGCGCGTCCCGAAAGCGATTCTCCTCGTCTGGTTCTCTGTCCCTCCTCCATTCTTGCGGTTGTTGAGCAGTTGTGAATGAACTTGGTAGTCTGGCACAACGAGCAATGGCGCTCACAGGCGTTATTCGTTGATATCATGTAAGCCATTAGTACCTGCTTGCTTCCTGCTGATTGCTCGCACGACCTGAAGAAACCTTTGTACGAGGGGCGAGCAACCGTCATTGCTCCACAAGACGTGCAGTTCCGACTGATAGGACACATCAAGCAGTGGACGGTAGAGAGTGCCTTGCTGCTGTACTGCTTGCTGCGCCCATTCACTCATCACAGCAATGCCCGCTCCTGCTGCTATCAGGCTCACGACAGCCTGGGCCTGATGCACTGTCTGCACAAATCGTGGCTCAAATCCTCTCTGTTGGCAAAGCTGAAGAAGCTCATCGTAGATACGAGGCATGAGCTGACGGGCCACAGAGACCCATGCCTCCTCAGCGAGATCTGCGAGCAGAAGGCCGTTGCGATGGGCCAGGCGATGCATGACCGGCAAGGCCACGACCAAAGAAGCCTTGTCTACACACTCATGGGCCATTCCTGCTTCATCGAAAGGCTTGGGCACAAAGACCACATCCACCTGATGCTCTCTCACGGCTTTTATCTGGGTACGGTACGATTGCGTAGACAGGTCGCGTAGGACCAGTTCTCCATCGAAGTCACGTTTATAGACCTGCAGAACAGCTGGCAGAATACCGCTGAACATCGCTATTGGAACATACCCAACGACGAGTTGGCCTGTTTCGCCCTGCGCAATCCGTTGCGCAGCTTGGATTGCTTCTTCGTACGCTGCCAACAGGGGAGCAACGTGTTTAAAAAACGTCTGTCCAGCAGGGGTAAGAGCAAACTGACGTTTGTTGCTGCGGTCAAAGAGCACGAAACCCAGTTCTTCTTCGAGCCTGCGCACAACGCGGGTGAGATTGGGCTGAGCCATCTGCAAGCGTTGGGCTGCTCGGGTGAACTGTTGCTCTTCTGCGATCACGAGAAAAGCGCGTAAAGCATTGAGATCCATGCTGATTTTATATCACATCTGATATGAATCTGTCCAGCGATGATATTGGACATGCAAGCGGCCTTGGCGGTATGCTCTCAAAGAGCAACGAGGGCTGCTGTGAGAAAGAAACTCCATCACGTCTTTCGTTTGCAGGGGCGCTATTTATTGAGGCATCCAAGACACACAACCAGGAGGAAATATGACTTATGTACTTGCAGGGAAACATGCATTAGTGACTGGTAGCTCACGAGGGATCGGGCGAGCAATTGCTCAGCGGCTCGCAAAGGATGGGGCTGCTGTGATTATTCATTACGTCAGGAATGCAAAGGCGGCGGGGGAAGTGGTCGAAGCTATTCTGGAGGAGGGAGGCAAAGCCGTCGCGATCCAGGCAGATCTTGCTCAGCCCTCCGAGGTGCAGCGGCTCTTTGAAGAAGCAGAGCAGGCCATTGGTCCACTCGATATTGTCTTTGCCAACGCGGCAGATGCCCTGGTGAAGCCACTGATAGAGTGTACTGAAGAAGATTTTGACAGAATATTTACTCTCAATGCGAAGAGTGTGTTTTTTACCCTTCAGCAAGCGGCACGACGGGTGAGGAACGGTGGACGAATTATCGCTACCTCGACTGGCGGCACGAAGATGTTCTTTGCCCAGACCTCCTTATATTTAGGAAGCAAAGGAGCCGTGGAACAGTTTGTACGCGTGCTTTCACGAGAATTGGGGGATCGGAACATTACAGTGAACGCCCTTTTGCCGGGTTTCACCGATACCGATTTATTGCCCCAACGAGATCGGGCGGTTGGAGCCAGTATGTCCCCCTTCAATCGTATCGGCAGCGTTGAAGATGTCGCTGATGCTGCTGTATTCCTGGCTAGCGACGATGCACGATGGGTGACTGGGCAAAATCTTGGCGTAGGTGGAGGGGTCTTTTAGAAGCAGGCCCAGAATGTTAGCATGTGAGTGGTCAAGAGTGCGCCGTTTCGGTATCCTTGCTGCGTCAAGCTGACGGGGACGCCGCGTCCCCTCGGCGTCAGGGTTGGCCCGTTTACCCGTTGGGACACCAAGCCCGGCAGGATGTTTGGCCGCCCGTCGAATCCGCTTAACTGGGAGCGTGAAAAATCGTAGCCCGAATCGGTGTTTGAACACCTCGAACCCTCAACAACGTACTCTTGTCTTCTTGTTTCCTGCTTGAAAAAGGGAGAAATGCATGCTTACATCTGTTTCTACAGAACGGTTTGTTGCCCTGGATGTCCATCAACGCTATGTCGTCGTCGGAGCAGTCAACGCGGGGCAGCAGATCGTTCTCTCTCCACGTCGGGTCGAGTCTTGTTGATTTGCCCTCCTGGAGTCAAGAGCACCTACGCGAAACCGATGCCATCGTGTGAGAAGCAACAACGAATGCCTGGCATCTCTGCGATCAGCTCGGTCCTCTGGTCTCTTTCGTGACCGTGGCTCATCCGTGGCTCGTCAAAGTCATTACGACTGCTCGTGTGAAGACCGATGCCCGTGATACTTTGCACCTGGCTCGTCTCTTCGCCGCCGGTCTCATTCCTCCTGTCTGGATTCCTCCACAAGAGGTACGAGAGGTGCAAGCCCTCATTGCCCATCGTACTCGCCTGATTCGTCAACGGACACAGGCCAAAAACCGGCTACGGAGCACCTTGCATCGGTACCATATGGTTCCTCCTTCTGGTGGACTGTTCGCTCCAGCGCAACGGAGCTGGTGGGAAACGCTTGCTCTTTCATCCTCTGAGAAGCTCCGCATTCGTCAGGATCTGCGCTTGCTCGATAGCCTGGAGCCGCTGATTGAAGATGGAGATACGGAATTGACGCATCTGAGTGCAACAGAGCGCTGGAGGAGTCAAGTGACCTTTTTGCTTCAGTTACCAGGCATTGGGGTCATCAATGCCCTTGTTTTGCTGGCCGCCATTGGTGACATTACCCGCTTCCCCAGCGCAAAACACCTGGTGGGATATGCTGGCCTGGGGGCAAGTGTCCATGCTTCAGG
>JAFMRP010000577.1 GCA_017354095.1 Ktedonobacteraceae bacterium | reverse complement strand
ATATTTTCTGCCGCAGGGGCTGCACTCAGCACTGGTCATGCAGGGAGATCAGCTTGCCGGTGTAATTTCGCTCAACGAGATCCGCCGCATTCCGCGTGAAGAATGGAGCGGCACACCGGTTGGCCTGGCCATGATCTCGGCGGACAAGTTGCATACTATTGCGCCCCAGCAATACCTCAAAGAGGTCCTGCCCCTGATGAGCAACAAGGATGTCAACCAGTTGCCAGTCGTGCAAGATGGACGGCTTGTCGGCGTATTGAGCCGCGATGCCATCATTCGCTCGCTAGAAATTCGCCGCACACTGGGCTTGCGCCGCTCCTCATAGCAACTGTGACATGTCGCGTAGTACTGCGTCAAGTAGGGATCGTAGCAGGAGGTGCAGGAGGGCGGCTGCCTCTCCGCTCGGCTGACGGCGCAGCCGTAGCTGCAAAAGCAGCGTTGCCGAGCGGAACAAGAGGGACCCTCCTGCTTCCTTTCCCCGCGCCGCCGCAGGTGCGCGAGCACCGTTTCTGGCGGAATACCAAGGGTCTTCCTTGCAGACTCCCTGACGAACGGAGTTCGTAGACGCGCAGCGTCGTTGGGAGCCTGGACAAGAGGTCGGTGTGCGTTTCACATAAAAGTGGCTACAACAGTAGCAACTGTGATATGCCTCATAGCATCTGAAAATGAAATATAGTACATATTCATCAGCTATAAATGCCTGTCTCATGCGTCTTACTTTGTAACATACGGATAAAACGCGCTACAATAGGTAGCATAGAAATGAAATGAAATGTTTTGGGATAAGAAGAAAGTACTGGAAACGATACGCTTCAGTTTGATAGACGGTAGACTATCCCCGTACGTCTATCAGGCGCAAATAGTTGTTCCTGATAAGTTTCAGAAAGGTCTGGCAGCTGGCTATAGCAGCTCCTGCTATTGTACGGAGGTGGGGTAGTTTCGAGCGGCTCTTTTACCCTCTGGCTAACTATCCTCTTCAATATTGCTGGATATTACTGGTGCATGGTCGTTTTTCGGGCGAGGTGAATTGCATGGATGATAAGGCTGGTCGCCGCGATCGCCATAGTTGGGCGAATGCATCTCCACGGCGACGCGTACGGATACAATCCTATGGACGCTCAATGTTGAAATACCTTCAAACACATAAAAGCTCCTTTCTTACAGGTATACTACTTCTACTGGCCGTGGCGCTGTTGTTCGGCATTTTTAGCCGCTTACAGGCCCCTCCACTTAACTCTATTCCTGCTGGTGAGACTGCCATCGACTACGGAACATTTGTGCGGCAGGCGGAACAGGACCATATCATGGCCGCGGTGATCCGGGGCGATGAAGTCTTTGGTCTGCTGACTCCAACCGGCGGTAACAGCGATCCGGAAGCCGACTACCAGGCCTGGATGCGTTACATCGGCATTAATATCGGTTCCAGTCAGAGTAATCAGGCGCAGCAGCCCGCTATTGACCCGGCTCGCGCGGTCTATATGCACCTGCCATCCTCTGACACAGATCTACTCCCATTATTGATCAGCCATCACGTGCGTGTTACTACGCTGCCGGTATCGCAAACAGGTGCCTGGCTGGAGATGTTCTGGCGCTTCCTTCCCTTCATTTTCCTGTTGTTTCTGTTGCTAATATTCTTCTCCATGCGTGGCTCCAAAGGTTCAGCACTTGACGAGCATATGACGCGCATGGGCAAGAGCCGGGCGCGGCGTTTTGAGCGCGCCAAAGAGGCCCCTCTAGTCCAGTCGACATCGAGGAACCGTTGGCAGCAGGGACGTGCTGTGGCTACTGGGAAGGCTGGCGACGCGCTTGTCAGTACCGAACTGGTTACCTTTGCCGATGTTGCTGGCATCGATGAAGTGCGCAGCGAACTGGAAGAGATCGTAGCATTTCTGCGCACCCCCGAACGTTACGACCGCCTGGGCGCGCGTATCCCACGCGGCGTGCTGCTGGCCGGCCCTCCCGGCACAGGCAAAACGCTGCTGGCGAAGGCCGTAGCTGGCGAAGCGGGTGTACCATTCTTCTCTATGAGCGCGTCCGAATTTGTTGAGATGTTCGTTGGGGTAGGAGCCAGCCGGGTACGCGATCTGTTCAATCGCGCACGCCAATCGTCGCCCTGCGTCGTCTTCATCGACGAACTGGATGCTGTTGGACGCAAACGCACCGCGCGGGTCGCTGGCAGCGATGAGCGTGATCAAACCCTGAATCAGCTACTGGTCGAGCTGGATGGCTTCGATACTCGTCAAGCTGTAGTCGTACTGGCAGCCACTAACCGCGTTGACATCCTTGACGCAGCGCTGCTGCGCCCGGGCCGTTTTGATCGCCGTGTTAGCGTCTCGCTGCCAGACCGTACCGGACGCGAGGCCATTTTGAAGGTGCATACACGCAAGGTCCCCCTGCATGAGGATGTGTGCCTGGAACGGCTTTCGCGTATGACGACCGGTATGAGCGGCGCTGACCTGGCAAATCTGGTTAATGAGGCAGCGCTGATAGCGGCACGCCTTGATATGGAACATGTGAATGACGATTGCTTTGAACAGGCTCTGGCACGCGTGCAGCTTGGTGCGCTGCGCCCTCTGGTTATGAGCGAGCACGAGCGTCGTATCATTGCCTATCATGAGGGAGGACATGCTCTGGTCGCTTACCATCTGCCTGAAGCTGATAACGTCAATCGCGTGACTATTCTGCCACGCGGTCAGAGCCTGGGTGTGACGCAGTTTGTGGCAACCGAAGATCGCTATAACTACAGCCGCACTGCCCTGATGGCTCGTATCGCCGTCGGCCTTGGCGGGCGTGTCGCGGAGGAGTTGACCCTTGGCCCTCAACATGTTACTACCGGCGCGGAAAACGATCTGCAGGTCGTGACCAACCTGGCCCGGCGCATGGTCACTCGCTGGGGCATGAGCGAGCAGATAGGGGTTGTCTTTGCTGATCGCCAGGAGGAGGGAGGATATGGACTCAACATGCGGCTTATCGATCCTGCGGAATTGCCTGCCCGGTCAGGTACGCTGGCTCTGAATGCTGAAGGCAATCCAGTGCCCAACAGTGCGGATCTGGCATCTCACCAGACCTTTGCTATGTCCCTACCCTCTATGCGCAACGCCAGCAGTACTGCGTGGAATGCCCTGATCGACACCGAGGTGCAGTGTATCCTGAATGAAGGCTATGCGATGGCCCGCTCATTGCTCTCTACCCACTATGGTCAACTGACGACGCTGGCTGAGGCCCTGATGGAACACGAGCAACTGGACCGCACCCAGTTCGAGGCACTGCTACAGTAGCGCAAAACAATCCTGGAATACCACCAGTTACAATGTTACATCTATACTGGGAGCGGGGATGGCGCAACGCCATCCCCGCTCATCCTACCTTATTGCTGCTCAGGAATGACTTTGACACGTGCTACCCGACGATGATCTATCTCCTCGACGCGCACCCGGTAATTACTGAGCTGCAACTCATCACCAGCCTGAGGCAGACGATCTAACTCTTCAATCACATAGCCACCAATTGTTTGCGCGTGTGCTGCCCCTATTTTCACGCCGAAGCGCTCGGCGAAATCGACCAGCGACATCAGTCCGTCCACTGAACTGGTGCCGTCTGCTAATACCTCTACCTCGGGCCGAACCCCCTCCAGCCGCGTATCAAATTCATCCTGAACCTCGCCCACAATCTCCTCAACAATATCCTCCATGGTGACAATACCGGCAGTTGTACCATATTCATCGATCACTACCGCCAGGTGCATACGCTGGCGCTGCATCTGTGTGAGCATTGTACCAATAGACGTGGTTTCAGGCACCGCGAGCACTGGCCGCATCAACTGCCGGATATCAAAGGTTTTTCTGATGCCCGGGGCCGTTATGTATTCCACTAGGTCTTTCAAATGAACCATGCCTATTACCGAGTCGATACTGTCCTTATAGACTGGATAGCGGGTGTAGCGCTCGCTGGTCAGAATCTGGCGCAACTCGTCAAATGAGATCGTTGTGGGTACACCAATCACCTCGCTACGCGGAATCATTACCTGCCGCGCCGTCTTATCCTCAAAATCGAAGACCTGGCGCAGCAGCATCTCTTCCTGGTACTCCAGTATGCCAGCCTTGCGGCTCTGTGCCACCAGCATCTCCAACTCTTCTACTGAATGCACCGAGGCATGTTCACCACTGGCAGCCCGCAGCCCCAAAAAACGCACCACTGAGTTCCCAACGCCATTCATAAGCAGGATGAAGGGACGAAAGACGCGCGAGAAGATCAGCAACGGGCGTGCTACAAAAAGCGCGGTGCTCTCGTCACGCTGTAAGGCAATCGCCTTCGGCACCAGCTCTCCCAAAATGAT
>JAFMRP010000576.1 GCA_017354095.1 Ktedonobacteraceae bacterium | reverse complement strand
CGCGGGAGGAGCGCCGCCTGAGCATTCTGCTCAGTGGACCACGTCGTCCGGCAAGCGTACATGCTGACCCAGCAGGCGCGGAGCCGTTCGATTTCTTCGATCTCAAGGGTATGCTGGAGATGCTCTTCACGCGGCTTGGCTTCGCCAACGGTGATATCGAATATGTCGCGCGACGCGATCATCCATCCTTTGCCTCCACCTGTGCTGAGATCAAGATCAATGGCAAGGTTCAGGGCATTGTGGGCGAGATTCATCCGCAGGTGCTGCAAAGCTTCGATCTGCCGGCCAGCGCACGTGTCTACGTCGCCGACCTGGCCACTGATCCGTTGGTGAAGCCCAGCTGGCGTTTGCAGCCTATGCAGCCAATCAGCGACTATCCGCCAGTGGTAGAGGATATGGCATTCGTGGTGAATGAAGAAGTCACAGCAGTGCAGCTGCGCGAGGCCATCCGCCAGGGCGGGGGTTCGCTGCTGACTGAGATCGATCTCTTCGACATCTACCGAGGCCAGCCTATCCAGACGGGACAGAAGTCGATGGCCTACAAGCTCACCTATGAGAGCACGGAGGGCAATATCAGCGAGTCGAAAGTGGCTGACGCACGCAAACGCATTATCCGCCGCGTCGCATCGGTCGTCGGCGGCACCCTGCGCGAGTAGGGAGTGAGATGGCCCCACTCCCGGCCACCCGCAAGGGGTGGCCCTACATTTCCCATGGGCAAGAGAGAGGCACTGACAGAGTATTAGAGCTGCGTTTGTTTATAGGCCTGGGCGAAGCGGGGATCTTCGAGGCGGAAGCCATCGGGATTGGTGCCGCGGGCCAGTGCCAGGTAGTAGGAGAAGAGTTGCAGCGGCAGCAGGCAGGTCAGGGCCGTCAGTGCCTCTGTTACGGGCGGTACGCTGATCACTGCCGCCGCTCCCTGGTACAGGGCGCTATCTCTCGCGTTCGAGCCATCATCGACCAGCAGGTAAGGTACGCCCACTGCCCTGAGTTCTGTTGAGAACTCGCTGGCGCGCACCTGAGCTGGACCGGAGGGCGCGATCAATATGCACAGATCCTCAGGCTCGACACACTGGAACGGGCCATGCATCATCACCTCTACGGGCATACCTTCGGCCTGAAGATAGGACGCCTCTTTAATCTTGAGCGCGATCTCCTGCGCGGTAATACCGGACGGTCCACCGCCAACGATCCAGATGCGGCGATGATTGAGATGCGCCGTGGCCAGCGCCTTGACCTGCGCTTCAGTGTTCAGGCATTGCGCCAGGAGGGCGGGCAGGTCCTGAGCCAGGAACGTGGGCGGATGCAGCTCAATGCCTTTTATTTCACGGCTCACCGCCTCGGCCAGGCAGGCCAGAGCCACAATCGCTCCGCAATAGCTCACCGTATGGGCCGACGATTTATCCTGCCCCACCGTCTTGATCGTTTCACTGGCATATTGCGCCGTTGGGGGCTCGCCCTCGCCGGTAATCAGCACCGTGTAGCATCCGGCCTCATGCGCGCGTTTGATGGACTCCAGGCTATAGCGCTTGCCCCCGCGATGGCTGATCACAATCACTGCATCCTCTGGCGCCAGTTTCGGGCCATACAGCGCGAAATCAAAGGCGTGCAGAGCCTGCACAGGCGCGGTTACACCGGCCTCACGGAAGAGCAGATGCCCCACCTGCGCCGCATGAGATGAAGTGCCAATGCCGACAAGATAGATATAGCGGGCACCAGTCAGCTTCGCGGCAGCCCCTTTAGCAACATTACGTGTATTTGCGGCGATTTTTTCACACGCGTGAGGCTGTGCCATGATAGCGTCGTACATATAATAGGGATGTCTGGTACGGGTCTCGGTGGTCATGAGTATTTTTACCTTTCCTAACTATTACTCTATGCGTCATCTTAGATAGAAATTGGTCCTCTCTCAAGGACCATTTTATCGTCCTACCATAGGACCAATTAGTTCGGCAAAAAAATGGCAGTGAATTCAGCAACGTTTATGGCCCTGGTCAGTATTGAGCTGGATCGGCAGGCAACGGCGCCACTATTTCAGCAGATTTATGAAGGTCTGCGTGAGGCAATCCTGACCGGTCAGCTTGAGGGCGGCACGCGCCTGCCACCCACGCGAGAGCTGGCGCAGGAGCTTCATGTTTCGCGCAATACCATTGTCAACGCGTTTGAGCAGCTGATCGCCGAGGGGTATCTGGAGGGCAAGGTAGGGGCTGGCACGTATGTTACACATGTGCTGCCAGAAGATCTGCTTCATATCAGGAATGCTTCTCATATCACTTCTAGCTATCGCAGCGCCCACAGGCCATCAATTTCGCGGCGCGGCGCCCTGATCACGGAGCGCGCTATCGCCCCGATCCACTACGCCGATACGCCACGTGCTTTCCAGCCCGGCCTACCAGCGGTTGATCGCTTTCCGTTCGAGATCTGGTCAAAGTTGTCCGCGCGCTACTGGCGCAATCCTCCGCTCAGCCTGCTGCGCTATGGTGATCCACAGGGTTACAGGCCATTACGTGAAGCCATTGTGAGCTATCTAAAAGCCGCGCGTGGTGTGCGCTGTGAAGCGGAGCAGGTGATCATTATCTCCGGTTCGCAGCAAGCCCTGGATCTTACTGCGCGCATCCTGCTGGACCCGGGCGATACGATCTACTTTGAAGATCCTGGTTACCTGGGAGCGCGCCATGTTTTCACCAACGCTGGCGCGGGGCTGATTCCAGTTTCCGTCGATCACGATGGGATGAACGTCGATGCCGCAATCGCGCAGGCACGGGTACAACGGCAGCAGGCTCAACTCATCTATGTTACGCCCTCCCACCAGTATCCGATGGGCGTTACCTTGAGCATGCAGCGCCGCTTCAAACTTCTTGAATGGGCAGCTCAGACGGGGATGTGGATCCTGGAAGACGATTATGATAGCGAATTTCGCTATGAGGGAAGACCTCTGCAGGCACTACAAGGTCTGGACACGGGAGGGCGCGTCATTTATATGGGCTCTTTTAGCAAGGCCCTGCTTCCGTCGCTCCGCCTTGGCTATCTCGTCGTGCCCCCATCGCTGGTTGAAACGTTCGTCAAAGCGCGTGCCCTGGCGGACAGGCATTCGCCTTCGATTGAGCAGGCCATCCTGGCGGCATTCATCAATGAGGGGCACTTTACGCGCCACCTGCGCCGCATGCGCCAGTTGTATCATGAGCGACAGATGACGCTGATCGATGCCGCGCATATGCACCTGGCGGGATTGCTCGACATCGAGCCCAGTGAGACCGGCATGCACGTTGTGGGCTGGCTAGGTAGAGGAATCGATGATCACCTGGCAGCACAGCAGGCGCTCCTTCATAATGTGGATGCACCGCCTCTTTCGGCCTACTGCCTCAATTCTCCTTCACAACATGGCCTGGTGCTGGGCTACACTGGCATCGACAGTGACGCCATCCACGCGGGTACACGGCGACTGACACAGGCGCTTGAGAGCGTCGAGCAGGCGGCACGCCTGGCACGCTAAACCGGCATGGTTGTTGTCTCTACTGCGCATGCTGCCGCTTGCGTTCGCTAAAACGGCGGGCTTTGGCCCGATTACCGCAGCTTTTCATATCGCACCAGCGGCGGCTATGATTCTTGCTGGTGTCCAGAAAGAGCCACTGGCAATCTTCGGCGGCGCAAACACGGGTAGTATAGCGCATCTCGGAGGTCAGCAGATCGGCTGCCGCACGCAATACTGGCCATAAAACGCAGTCCAGTTGCTCGCCGATCTCCGGCCAGGTCCAGAGAAACTCCTCGCCCTGTTCCGCAATTTGTGCATGTGACATAGCTACAACCAGCGCGTCGTTCATGATACGCAGATCATTGACGGTGGGAGATGTCTGCTCGGCAACGGCCAGGAAAATGCGGAAGAGCGCCTCGCGCAGCAATACTGAGTGCTCAAGTACCGTAGCAGCCTCACGTGGCGCGCGCTCCGCCCGGGCCAGCAAGCGCGATGCCTGCTGGTCACGCAAAATGTGCGCCTGCAGCCCCCATGTCACCAGATCGTCGTAGTGGGTCAGCAACTCGCGCTGCGGCTCCAGGGGTCGGCTCCCTTCGACAGTGTTCACAAAGTCCAGGCACAGGTTACCGCCTGTAAAATCAAATGTTTTTTCCGTTTTTATGCCTATTCCAGGCTCGCTCATCTACACACTCCTTATCATCCTCCCAGTATATTCTGTCAAACTTCGTTTGACGGATACACAGACCTCTTGTCCAGACTCCCAACGACGCTGCGCGTCTACGAACGGCGTTCGTCAGGGAGTCTGCAAGGAAGCGCCTGCGGCGGTGCGAGGAGAAATGGAATGGCGGGGGCCGGGGGGGGGGGGGGG
>JAFMRP010000075.1 GCA_017354095.1 Ktedonobacteraceae bacterium | reverse complement strand
TGAACAGGGGTTACATGTATTCAAGATCGGGGAAGATGCCCTTCTCGATGTCCCACATTTCACGCTCAAAGGCAATAAAATGGCCAACGTACGCTCCTCTATGCATCGAGCAGAAAAAGAACGGCTACAAATCGTCTTCTTTCGAGGTAATAGCGTGGATAGCGATCTGCGTGAGCAAATGAGATGCATCTCTCAATGCTGGTTGATGCGCAAAGGAGGCGTGGAGATGAGCTTTAGCATGGGACATCTTAACGTTGCTAGTGATGATGCCCAGCTTATCGCATGTGCCATTGATGAGCAAAACCAGCTCCATGCGTTCGTCTCCTTTGTCCCAATCTACGGGCGTCGCGGATGGGCACTCGATCTTCTAAGACGCAGAGAGGATGCTGTACCTGGCGCTATGGATCTACTTCTTGTGCGCTCGCTGGAGTATTTGAAAGCATGCAATGCTGAAGTCTTGAGCCTGGGACTGATCCCGTTAAATAACAACAATCAGGACCTCTTGCCTTACTGGAATCGCTGGGGACAGGCATTATTAGGCTGTGCAAAAGGGTTCCAGCAGTACAAAACCTTGAGTTTTTTCAAACAGAAATTTTGCCCGCGCTGGGAGAATCGCTACTTAATTTTTCCCCGTCGCCTGGACCTTTTGCAGGTGGCTATCGGCCTGCGCCAGGTCCATTATCCAAAGCATAGATCACCAACCCCTCTTTTTTGAGGGGGATTTGTAGGTATATTCCATGCAGAACGTAATTACTGCTTTGAAAAAAGCCCCATATGGCTTTCTGATATCTACGCTTGTCGCGCTGCTCGCCGGTATATTGCTTTTTCAGCATGCTGTCCAGGATAACCTTCTCTCACTCATCACACAGATGGGGCTGGACACGGGGCGCGCAAGCCTTATATCAGCTCTGATCATGGCTACTGGTGCTGCATTGATGGGCTCACTGGTCGGAAGATACAAATCCGGCGCGATCGTTGGTGCAGCCCTTATCTTTAGCTGGCGCTATGTCATTCCATTTATTCAGACAGCTCTTCAGCCCACGCCTGATCCCAGTGGACACCTGGAGCCGCTTGATGTGTCTGCCCTTGTTTACCGTATCATAACTATTATCGCACTGGCTCTGCTCTGTGCCTTTATTGGCGCTTCAGTCGGGCGTTCACTCGCTGAGGTGTTGCTCGATCCACTGTTAGCGCTCGGTCGTGCGATGAGATGCATTCTTACGCGACGGAAGGGCGTGGGCGAAAAAATATCGGGCAATAGATGGCAGGTAGTGGTACAGAGTACCGGTGCTCTGGTATTCATCACGCTGGTAGTGATCACCGCGACCTCGTCCAGCGATCTGTTCCTTTTCTCGCCAGATGTTGATTTGCATCTAGCGCCAATCTTCACCCAGCAAGCCCGGGCAAAGGTTGGCACAGTAGTAACCGATCGCGTCGGAGGTAAATCTTTTCTGGTCTATCTGCCACCTTCTTACACAACGCCGCAAGCCAGTACTAGGCGCTATCCAGTTCTCTACCTTTTACATGGAGCCCCTGGCGGCATACGCGACTGGTTGGTTGCCGGAAAAGCTGGTGAATCGGCCAATACGTTAATTATTACCCATAAAGTTTCTGAGTTAGTACTGGTCATGCCTGATGGAAATGGTCGCCCTGGTATGACAAGTGAGTGGGGAAACAGTTTTGACCATCAACAATTGATCGAGGATTATGTAAGCAATACCGTGGTACGCTACGTCGATCAGCACTATCGCACCCTGGCAGATACAGCTCATCGCGCGATTGGTGGCCTCTCGATGGGAGGGTTTGGCGCAGCGAACATTGCCCTTCACCATCCCACTATCTTTGGTAGCGTCATTGCTCTGGGTGGCTACTATATTGCTGAGGGAGCCATTTGGGGCAAGAACGCAGCGTATCAAAAAGCCAATAGTCCGCTGGAAACAATTGCCCACGATAAGGCGGCCTGGAAACTGCATTTCTATCTGGGGGCTGCGACCAGCGATCAGCCCTACTATACAGACACACTGCAGTTCGCACGCGCCCTGAAAAAACTGTCCATCCATTACACCCTTGATATAGAACCAGGACGCCATGGCTGGAGCGTCTGGCAGACACAACTCTACCATGCCCTCACTTGGTTACATTGGTAATGAAAGGTAGATTGATCGTTGACAGAGCAGCTACAATACAATTGATTGATGCTCGTGGGGTGTAAGCGATGCAACGCTTTTTACGCTTACTGAAAAATACCGTTCCTTTCTTCCGGCACCTCCAATGGAAACTCGCGTTCTCCTACATTTTGGTGACCGCCATTGCCTTGCTGATAACAATTGCGATCGCTATGGACGTGATAACAAACCAGGTACTTGCCCAGTATCCACAAACCGCTTTCAGCGTGTTGCGCGAGGAAGCCCCTATAATTACCGGCAATTTGCAAGGGCCAAGGATCAATCAAGAGAGCTTAGATGATGAACTTTCCGCTATCGACTATAGCGTCCTGAGTGAACATATCAGTGGGAATACTGGAATGGTGCTGGGCTTTTCTTCCCTCAGCGGCTATACGGTCGTCACCGATCTCCAGGGGAAAATTCTTGCATCAAGCAACACTATCGCGCCTATGGGCGCGATGCTTCCGGCCCTCCTGCCAGCGGAAGGAATGAGGGTCTTTCTCGCTGCTCGCAGTGGGGCAACAAATATTGGTCAGACGGTGGTCGTCACTCCGCAGAAGATATTATTTGCCGCAAAGATGTTAGTCACAAGAAAAGGGCGAGTCGTTGGCATCTTATTGACACGACAGGTTCTACCTGGCTGGCATACCATCCTGTTCGCGATTTTCCCGCTCATTTACCCCACCCTGATCCTGCTTGTTACGGTTGTCGGTGCCGTTGGCGTGCTCTATAGCGTGCTCATGTCACGCTGGCTGGTGGGGAGATTTAAGCGCGTGACGGTCGTCGCTGAAGCCTGGAGTAAGGGCGATTTCTCGCTGATGGCTAAAGATAATTCTGGCGATGAACTGGGCCTTATGGCCCAGCAATTAAACAATATGGCTAGAAAGTTGGAACAATTGTTGCGAGAACAACAGCGCCTGGCTGTCCTGGAAGAACGCAACCGCCTGGCCCGTGACTTGCATGATAGCCTTAAACAGCAAATGTTCGCGATCGCCATGCAAATCTGGAGCGCGCAGGCTTGCCTCGGGCAGAAGTTGAATGTGGATGCTGCCCGCGAACGGCTGGAGATTATTGAACATCTGCTTGTTCAGGCTCAGCAGGAACTTTCCTCGTTGATCTTTCAGCTTCGCCCGATCGAACTTGAAGAGAAACCCTTCTCGAAAGCCCTGGAGGAATACTGTCAACGTTGGTCACAGCAACAGAACATTCCTCTAGATATGAGCATTGAAGAGGTTTTGCTACCCCTGAAAGCGGAGGAAGCGCTTTTTCGATTGGTGCAAGAAGCCCTCACCAATATCGCGCGCCATAGCGGGGCGACGATGGCGCGACTGGAACTCGGTTATACTCTGGACCAGATCGTGCTCTTCATCAGCGATAACGGCCAGGGATTTGAGCCACAAAACATCAATCGGCAAGGTATCGGCTTGCTCTCCATGCGAGAGCGAATGGAGGCTCTCGGTGGCTCAATTAAAGTTGAGAGTATCCCTGGAGAAGGTACGTGTATCACAGCTTACTACGAAACGGGACCATCAAATGACAGATAACATCACTATTGTGCTGGTAGACGATCATAGTGTGGTGCGCCAGGGGATCCATGCATTTCTTGAGACACAGGCTGACCTGGTCATTGTCGGCGAGGCCAGCACTGGCGAAGAGGCGCTGGACCTGGTGACTGAACTGGCGCCGGATGTCGTGATTATGGATCTTTCCATGCCCGGCATGGGAGGAATAGAGGCTATTCGTCAGATCAAAAAGCTCAGCCCACACTCACAAGTAGTCGTCCTTACTTCTTTCCAGGAAGACGAATATATTTTCCCCACTTTAAAAGCTGGCGCACTCTCTTATGTGATGAAGGATATTCAAGCGCGCGATCTGGCCGATACCATCCGCAAAGCGAATCGCAGCGAATCAATTTTGCATCCTCGTGTGGCGGCACGTGTCGTCCAGGAATTGCGCGGGGAGAGAAAAAGAACTCCCAACGCCTTTGCCGATTTGAGTGAGCGCGAAATGGAAGTGCTCCGCCTCATTGCGCTGGGTAATACCAATGCAGCAATTGCTCAAAAGTTAAGCATCAGCGAGCAAACCGTGAAGGGTCACGTGAGTAATATCCTGGGCAAACTCCATACTGCCGATCGCACACAGGCAGCCGTGTTTGCCTGGCAACAGGGTGTGATCCAGCGTGAGCGCAGCAGCTAGCCTCCTTCCTTCCTTATTTGCCGTGGTGAGTAGCACCTCTTCTTATGTAGAGCGGCAAGGGAAAAGCATTGCGTTTCCCCTGCCGTATCTTAGAATTGGTGCGTTTTCTTTTGACGATTCATCACTGAATCTTTTGCAACGCGAACACTGGATGGAGTGCTGCCTCGCGCTCGAAATCCGCAAGGGAAGCCTCTGCGGTCACATCAAAAAAGCCCTGGAAGATCCTGCCATTTCCAGCGAGGCACGCTTTTAGCACGAGAGCAGCCTCTTTGGCGGGCAGCTCCATCGCTTTGATGGTCTCTGAACGGCGACCGCGCGTGAGCGTCGCTTCGCCCTGCGCTCGTAGGTTGCGGACCCAGTTGACCAGCCCATACGTTGCCACCAGGTAGCGCTGCCGCTGTTGTTCAACCACCGCTACCGGGGTGGTACGCGGCAGACCAGTGGTGCGGCCGAGTACCGTGAGCAGGTGGATAGGTCCCACGTTCACGCCCGCACGTACCAGCATGGTCGCCAGTACGTTGCCCATGCGCATCCACCACGTGCGCTGATAGGTCTTTGCCATGAGGTTTCTCCTCCTTCAGTCTTCAAGAATGGTGCAGAGCTCATATACGCGATTATCCGGGGTGGCCATCTGGCGCAGTTCGGCCACCACCGGGACCTCTGCCCATGACAGGACTTTGGTGATGGCGGTCTGTACCGCCTCCTGACTGGCATACTGCGCGTAGTTCACCACGCGCGTGCCATCGACGCTCTTGTGAAAATGGGCCGAGACAAAACCAGGCACTTCCTTGCGGAGCCGTCTGGCGATCTCAACCAGCAATTCAAGTGCACGCTGCTGATTCTCTGGAGCGACGGTGAAGGTGTTGATGGTTGTTACAACATGATTGTCAAGTGAAATGGTTGCCATAGTGCTGCTTCCTTTCTTTCCGGCAAAATTCCGTTCAACCAATTCGATGGTTGCTTTATATTTGTTTGTACGACCAACCAATTTATCGCAGAAAAAAATTTAGTGGTCAGGCGAGGCTTCGGTCAGAAAGAGGCTCTGGACAAGCTGGTAGGCAGCCGTGAGGTCGAGTCCCGGCTGGGCGATCTGCTGCAATGCCAGGCCATCGGTGCAGGCATGCACTACAGCCGCGAGTGCCTCGGCCCTGGTCTCCTCCATACCGGTCTGCTCTCGGATCGTCTGAGCAATTCCCTGCCGCCCCTTTGCTAGCATCTTGCCAACCTCAGGGAGAAACTCCGGGTGGCGCAAGCCAAGGGCATAGAGCTCATAGCGCAAGCGATACCAGGATGGATCATCTCGGCTGGCCGCCGCAGCTGCAAGCATCGCGACCTCGTGAAAAGAACGTCCCGTTGACGACAGGTGCCCCACTGCCTGCGTCAATCGCTGGCTGAAGCGTGCACCAGCTTCATAGACCACTGCCAGCAGCAGGTCGTTTTTGGAGGCAAAGTAATAATGGAATAATCCAGGAGAGACCCCTGCCAGGCGCGCAATCTCCTTGACGGTCGTTGCTTCGATGCCCTTCTCAGCAAGAAGGGTGTAGCCAGCCGCGATCAAACGCTTCCGGTTATCCTCCTGATGGGTCCAGGTTCTCTTCTGCTTTGTGTTTGTTTGGTCGTTCATACAAATAGCATAACGCGCGACAAGGCGTTATGTCAAGTGCAGGGCGTTGGTTCCCAATGCTTTCTTATGTTAAGAAGCTGACATCGTTCATCTCTTTAGAGGCCCAGGAGACGTTGACAATCCCACTCCTGTTACCATATACCATTACCCATTTCTCGATCGGTACTCCGAGCCGGGAAATGGGTACTTGCATCCTCACTCGTAATACTCCGGCAGCTTTTTCAGCCCTTCCCACTGCTCCTTGTCATGACCGAAAATCACAAGCCCGATATGCTCCCGTTCGACCAGATCAAGCAGTTTCATCGTACTGGCGTGGATCGCTTCGGTGTCCGGGTTGCTCTCGTCGTCCTGCTCGTCACGGGTAAAGCCCTCGCCGAAGGGTACAGCGTCAATCGGCAATAAAATCGCCCCCGTTTTGGGCAGCCGCACCAGCACTGATTGATGTCCCGGCACATGCCCGCTCGTCTCAATCAGCTCCAGCCCCGGCAGCAGTTCCGTGTCTCCGTCCACCAGCCGAATGCGCTCCATTGGCTGATCCCATTGGGGTCGATTGGCCGCAAAACGTGGGTTGCTCGCCGCATCCAAATGATGCACACGCTGAACAACATATTGCGCCTTCGTGAATGCCGCGTGTCTTCCGGCATGGTCGATATCATAATGCGTCGAAATGACGGTATCAATATCGTCCGGTTGTAAGCCAATGCTCGCTAACTGCTCGATAACGTCCTGCCCATTCTCGAACTCCGATTCTCCTTCAGGCATCATCTCCGGTAGACCACTGTCAATCAGAATATGCTTGCCGTCACCCGTTTGCACCAGATAGCACACAATCGGAATCTGGTATTCCGGCATGGACCCAACCTGCATCAGATAAAGACGCTTCATGGCATTCTGACTCATAAGCTCCTCCTCGGAATTGAAACGTATGTTCTATCATATCAATCGTGTTGACATTCGTATCAGCCCGGCGTTAGCTTTCTGCTCACACCATCTAACAGCTCACGCTGGCCTGTTCATGGAGCGGGCCGAAGCTGATCGCCTCTTCCTGCTCATGTGCGAGAATCGGCCCCGATGGGCTTTACAAAGAAGAGCGGCAAAGTCTGAATTGATGCGGCCTCGATCATAGCATGCTTGCTCGTTATCGGGTACATGAGATGCGCGTCAGCAGAAAGCAAACGTCGGCCCTGTCAGTCTTGCGCATAAAGGTCTTCCGCTCCCTCATTGCATGCACGACATTCTACCGTCAAACCTGCGCAAAAACTTCTCCGATCTTGCTCTTTTGGCCATGCAGTATGACCGTCTCGCATTCCAAAACAGTTTCTCAGTACTACAGCCCCACTTAGCCTGTTAGGGAGCGGGAAGAGAGAGGCAGGTCGCAGGAAGGGTATCGTCAACTTAACGAAGAAACGTGTGCAGATTCTATCAGTATCAAACCATCAAAAACACGCATCTGCTTCATTTCATCTTCAAATGAGATCCCTATTGTTTTCCAAGCAATTTCCGATGCATACTCCTTGTCTGCGTCTGAATACGAATGTATAGTGATAGCAGGTACAGGGGTACAAGCGCATAAAAGGCGTACTGCAACCATGAGCAGAAAGGATTCTCACATGCAAGATCATGCTTCACCATCTGAGGTACAGCCAGAAGATTCCTCGCCGCTCGACTGCTCACCAGCAGCCGTTCTCTGGGAGTCTCGACTCTGGAGATCACCCATGAGGCGCTGCTTCGCGAGTGGCCACGCCTGGCGCTCTGGGTACGAGAAACGCGGGAAGATATGCAGCTCCAACAGACCATGAGCCATGATGTACACGAGTGGGAGCGTCGGGGCAAGCCGAAAGATCGCCTCTATCGCGGCTCTCAGCTCAAGGAGGCGCTGGTCTGGCAAGGGCGCAACGCCGCCAGCGGGAGCGAATCAGCGTTCCTGCGAGCCAGCACCGCCCGCCGCACCAGTCTCCTGTTCATCGCATTCCTGCTGCTCGCGCTGCTCTTCCCAACAGAGCTGCTGCTCCAGCAGCGCTTCCTGCCCTTGACGGTCACCACACTCAAAGATGATGCGCCGGGCTCGTTGCGCGAGGCGATCGGCAACGCGCTTCCAGGTGGCACGATCATCATCGATTCTCACCTCAAGGGAACTATCACGCTCAATAAAACCCTGGTGATCGGCAAGGACCTCACCATTCGTGGCCCTGGCGTCAACCAGCTGACGCTGCGCGGGAAAAGAGATCAGGGCTACCTGATCCATGTGCCGCACCATGTGACCGTGACGCTCTCCCAGGTCACCTTCAGCGATCCCACGCCAGCCATCGGCCCTGTGATCAAAAACGAAGGGATCCTGACGTTAGACACCTGTCAGATCATAGGCAATACCGAGACCAGCATTGGCGGGGAAGGAACGGGGGGCATAGCGGTTGGGATCGAGAACGAGGGCGGAGTGCTCACGCTGCAAAAGAGTATCATCCCCCGCAATACCCTCACCGCCCCTCCTGGCGGCTTTGGTGGTGGTATTGGCAGTTATGGCGGTGCCGTCACCATCAGCAACAGCCAGATCGTGGAAAATGCGGTGGTCTCTGACGGCGCGAATATCGCTGGAGGGGGAATCACCGCTACGGAGACCAGAATCACCGTGATCAATAGTGTCGTTGCTCGCAACAGAGTGGTAGGAGGACAGAAAACGACTGGTGGAGGGGGTATCTCTAGTATCAAGAGTATTATCACGCTGACGAACAGCATGGTGACCGATAATCGCGTGGAAACGCATGGGAGGCTCGCCAGTGGCGGTGGGATTTTGAGTGGAAACAGCAACATCACTCTCAATAACAGCCGCATCTCCGGCAATGTCGTGGTGAATCACAACCAGGACGCCAAAGCCACCGCCTCCGGGGGGGCGATCGCCTCCAGTGGAGATCAGATAACCATCCAGCAGAGCCAGTTGCACAACAATAGTGTGACTGCGCAGGGCTATGTCTTTGGTGGCGCTGTTGCAACAGTAGAGAACACGAACATGAGCATAGCTGGCACCACGATGGCACACAATCTGCTCACGAGTGCGCAGGATGCTGCTGCTGGGGGAGGCATCTATAATGGCGCAACACTCTCCATCACCGACAGCGTGATTTCTGAGAACAGCATCAGTGGAGCGACGGCTAACGCTGCCGTCGCCGGAGGGGGGATTGAGACGCAAGGCCCTATGTTGACGTTCAACAACAGCACGCTCGCACTCAATACGGTGAGCAATAGTAAAGGGACAGCGGCGGGAGGTGGGATCTTTGCTTACCAGTTTCCAGGAGACAACGTGATGGTGGAGCTGACCAACTGTACGATTACCGGTAATCAAGTGCAAGCAGATCTCCATGGTGGCGGTAAGGGAGGAGGCTTTGGGATGAACGGGCCAGCAAGCCAGATACACTTTTGCACTGTTACTGGCAATGTCGCCTCCTCTCAGGGGGGTGGACTCTACGTCGCGCAGATCAAAACCTCCGAAGTGCATGAGCTTTCGCTCAAAAATAGCATTGTTGCAGGCAATACCGCCACGGCAGGCCCTGACATTTCAGGCCCCTTGCTCACAGGAGGCTACAACCTGGTGCAGCATTGGACGAGCGTGCTGCTCAATGATGCGTTGAAGATGCACCAGACCGATCTCTCTGTCAAGCCACCTGCACAGGTAGGCATCATGACGCACCTGCATATGAATGGGGGAGCAACGCCGACGCTGGCCCTGCAAGCAGGCAGTCCTGCCATCGATACCATCCCCGCGTCGGGGTGCGATGTCACCACCGATCAGCGTGGAGTGAAACGTCCACAGCATGCCGCCTGCGATATTGGTGCCTATGAATATAGCTGAGGCCAGGCCCTCATCGTTCTAGTGCCCCAGATTCACGAGAAAGGCGAGTCTGGGACGCCTGTTGGAGGTCAGGTGGCTGAAGGATGAGCAGGTTGTGAGCCGAAGTCAGCAATTTTTTAAGGGATTCCTTTTACACCTGGATGGGGTCCAACATTGTCTGTTCTTGTCCAAAGACCAGGACACGTCCATGACGATCACGTACGACTTCAATCGGTGCGTCATAGAGTCGTGAGAGATGCTCGGTCGTGATAATGTCGTCGGGTGTGCCAAGACAGACCTGTCCCTGAGCCACATAGAGCACTCGATCCGTCGCGGTCAGGAGCGGATTGATATCATGTGCGACGAGCAAGACCGTGATCCCTCGTGCCTGGGCGACCTGTGCTACCAGTTGAGCGATCGCTCCCTGGTGACGCAGATCGAGACTGGCGAGGGGCTCATCCAGCAACAGCAGTCGTGGATGTCCCAGCAGTGCCTGTGCCAGCAGTAGACGTTGTTGCTCTCCTCCAGAGAGTTTGCCCACTGGCCGATGGGCATAGTCCGTCGCGCCAACCGCCTCCAGAACATCCTGCACGGCGGCTCGTTTGTGCTGCCCGGCGACAAACGGCAGGGGAAATCCCCAGTGAGCGCCATCGAGACCAAGCGAGACGAAGTCCCAGGCGCGTACCAGCAGGTCCGCGCTCAAGGTTCGGCGCTGTGGTACGTAGCCAATCAAAGAATTCCCCCGTTTTGGAGCCTGTCCAAAAATCGCGATCGCCCCGACGCTGGGTGCTTGCAGACCCAGCAGCAGACGTAACAGGGTCGATTTCCCTGCTCCATTAGGACCAAGAATGGTAATAAATTCTCCCGCGTGAATGCAAAAGGTGGCATCACGCCAGATGGTGCGAGCCCCGAAGCGTATGCCCACCCCACGCGCGACGACGACGTCCCCAGGGGCCGGATGGTATCGTTCTTGCTTGCAACGCAT
>JAFMRP010000575.1 GCA_017354095.1 Ktedonobacteraceae bacterium | reverse complement strand
TCGCACGTATTCGCACTAATCTCGATCAGCTGATCATGTCCTATACGGAAGAGGAAAAGGTCGAGAAGGAACTGGCACGCGTGCGCGGCTACCTGGGCGACTACCCCCTGAATGGCGTGGCCGCGCAGCGCGCAATCGCCGCGCTCGTCGTCGAGCAACAGGGCTACCCATTGTAATCACAGGAGCAAACGATGCAAGTTGGTGACGTGACCGCCTGGGAGCGCACGTTTACACAGGAAGATGTCATACAGTTTGGCCAGATCTCGGGCGATCAGGGCATACATCACGTTGCCCCCGATGAACAGGGACGACTCATGGTACAGGGTCTGCTCACCGCGACGCTGCCCACCAAGCTGGGGGGAGACTTGAACTTTATCGCGCGCCAGCTTACGTTCGAGTTCTTGCGCCCCGTCTTTACCGGCGACACCATCCGCTGCGAATCGACCATCACACAGCTGGAGCAGGATGGCGAGCGTATCCGCATGTCTACGGCGTTTGCCTGCCGTAACCAGCATGGTAAAGAAGTGCTGAAGGGTAGCGCCTACGGCGTTATTCTGAATCCGGCGAGATAGAGCATCGCTACTATGAAGGAGCTTGATATATGTCAGAAGCCGTTATTGTCAGCGCCGTCCGCACACCGATTGGACGCGCCAACAAAGGAGCACTCAAAGATGTACGCGCCGACGATCTGGCGGCCATCGCCGTCAAAGCCGCCGTCGAACGCGTACCACAGCTTGATCGCTCACTCATCGAAGATGTAATCCTCGGCTGCGCCTTTCCCGAGGGCGAACAGGGCATGAACCTGGCTCGCCTCGTAGGCGCGCTGGCCGGACTGCCGGAAACCGCAGGCGGGGTAACCGTCAATCGCTTCTGCGCCTCTAGCTTACAGGCGGTCAATATGGCGGCGCAGAACATCATGCTCGGCCTGGGTGATATCATCGTTGCAGGTGGCATCGAGAGCATGTCCCGTGTACCCATGGGCGGCTTTAACCCCAGCTTCAATCCACGCCTGGTCAAAGACAGCGCGCAGAACACTTCGCCCTATCCACCCTGCGAGCTGGAGTACGGCTATTCCAGCTATATTCCAATGGGTATGACCGCCGAAAACCTGGCCCGCCAGTACCAGATCAGCCGCGAGGAGCAGGATGCCTTCGCCCTGCGCAGCCACCAGCGCGCTATCACCGCCACCGACAGCGGCATCTTCAAGCGCGAAATCGTTCCTGTCACGCTTCCCAACGGGCGCGTGATGGAAATAGACGAGGGACCCCGCCGCGATACTTCCCTGGAGAAGCTGGCCACCCTCGAACCAGCCTTTATCAAAGGCGGCACCGTCACTGCTGGCAATTCCAGCCCACTCAATGACGGCGCGTCAGCGGTTGTGTTGATGTCGGCCACGAAGGCGCGCGAACTGGACATTACGCCGCTCGCCAGAATACATACCATGGCAGTAGCAGGCGTCGATCCAGCCTATATGGGCATTGGTCCGGTTCCGGCGATCCGCAAGCTGCTGCAACGTGCCAGCATGCAGTTGAGCGATATTGACATCATTGAGATCAATGAGGCCTTCGCCGCTCAAACCCTCTCTGTCGCACGCGTGCTGGAAATCGACCAGGAAAAATTGAACCCCCACGGCGGCGCGATCGCGCTCGGCCATCCCCTGGGCTGTAGCGGCGCGCGCCTGATCGCCACGCTGCTCAACGATCTCCAGACACACGATAAAACGTTCGGTATCGCATCATTGTGCGTCGGTGGCGGACAAGGGGTAGCTACTCTGATCGAGAGGATGGCATAACTATGGCCTATCAGATTCGCAAAGCAGCGGTACTGGGTGCGGGCGTTATGGGGGCTGCTATCGCGGCTCACCTGGCCAATGTCGGCATCCCTAGCCTGCTGCTGGATATTGTGCCAGCCAATGCCCGAGACCGCGATGCCATCGCACGCGGCGGTCTGGAAAAGGCCCTTAAGGCTCGGCCCGCCGCCTTCTATAGCCGGCGTGGGGCATCGCTGGTCACTATCGGCAATATCGAGGATAACCTTTCAGATCTGGCCGGAGTTGACTGGATCATTGAAGCAGTCGTTGAACGGCTCGATATCAAGCAGCAACTGTACAGCCAGATTGAGACGGTGCTACACCCCGGCACTATCATCAGTTCCAACACTTCCGGCCTGCCAGCTCACCAGCTCACCGAGGGACGCAGCCCACAGTTCAGGCGCAGCTTTCTGATCACCCACTTCTTCAATCCGGTGCGCTACATGCGCCTGCTTGAACTGGTACCCGATACACAGACTGACCCCGCACTGCTTAGCTTTATGCAGCAGTTCGCGACCGAGACGCTGGGCAAAGGTGTTGTCGTCTGCAAGGATACGCCCAACTTCATCGCTAACCGCATCGGCGTCTACGGCTTCCTATCCACCATCCAGCGCGCGCTGGCCGAGGGCTATACCGTCAGCGAGGTCGATGCCATCCTGGGTCCGAGCATGGGACGCCCCAAATCGGCCGTTTTCCGCACCGCCGACCTTTCTGGCCTTGATACCCTGGCTCACGTCGCCGATAACCTGTACCAGAACGCACCCGGCGATGAGCAGCGCGAAACCTTCCGCCTGCCCGAAGTTGTCCGCACGATGATCAGCAAAGGTATGCTGGGCGAAAAGAGCGGACAGGGCTTCTATAAACGCATCAAAAATCCCGATGGCGAGTCAACCATTCTTGAACTCGATCTGCGAACTCTGGAGTATGTGCCACAACAAAAGGTGCGCTACAACTCCATTGGTGCCGCACGCAATCTTGACGATCCCGCTCAACGTATGCTCACTGTGCTCAGCGGCGATGACCACGCCAGCCAGCTGGCCCGCGAAACTACCGCTGACGCGCTGATCTACGCGGCCAATCGCTCTGCCGAGATCGCTGACGATATCGCGGCTATCGACGATGCTATGCGCTGGGGCTTCAACTTCGATCTGGGCAGCTTCGAGGTATGGGACCTGCTCTTACAGCATCCAGAGGTGCTGGAGAAAGTCATGGCCGGACGCCCACTGCCTGAACTGGTGCAGCGCGTGCGAACACAGGACCCGAGTACCTTCTATACAGGAAAGCCCGGCCAGCGGCAATGCTTTGACTTCCAGAGCACCAGCTACAAACCACTGCGCACACCCAACGGCTCGCTCTCGCTCACAGCGCTGAAAGCTAGCAACAAAGTCGTGCGCGGCAACGATTCGGCAACACTGATCGATATGGGCGATGGCGTGGCCTGCCTTGAATTCCATACGAAAATGAACTCGATCGACGAGGGCATCATCGAGATGCTGCGCTATGCCGTTGAGGAGGGGACAAAGCAGTTCCGCGCGCTGGTCGTCGGCAACGAAGCACCCGATTTTTCAGCCGGCGCCAACCTGTTCCTGGTACTGATGGGAGCCAGGCAGGGCGAATGGCAGATGCTGGAGAACGCCATCAACGGTCTGCAGCAGGCACACCAGTTGCTCAAATACAGCCCCATTCCTATCGTTGCCGCACCCACCGGGCGCGCGCTGGGCGGAGGCTGCGAGATTATCATGCATTGCAACCACACCCGCGCTCTGGCCGAGTCATATATCGGCCTCGTCGAAGTTGGCGTCGGTGTAGTGCCGGCTGGCGGCGGCTGCAAAGAGCTGCTCCTGCGCCACGGAGCCAGCCTGGAGACACAGCTGGCCAGAAAAACCGGCGGCCCCTTCACACCATCGCGCCACGCCTTCGAGATTATCGCCATAGCTACTGTCTCTACCAGCGCCGTCGAGGCCCAGGAGTATCGTTTCCTACGCAAGACGGATGCCATTACCGTCAATCGCGATCTGCTGCTGCGCGATGCGAAAGCCGATGCCATCAGGTTGGCAGAAGCACACGAGTCCGGCCAATGGCAGCCAGCACAGCCACAACAACTGCTACTGCCCGGACCAGGCGCCCGTCTGGTGCTGGAACAGCAGGTCGATAATCTACGACAACTGGGCAAGGTCAGCGAACACGACGCCGTGGTAGCACACCACCTGGCACGCGTGTTGACCGGCGGCGACTGCTCGCCCATCACACCGGCCAACGAACAGTACGTCCTCGACCTGGAGCGCGAAGCTTTCCTCAGCCTGTGCGGCATGGAAAAAACCCAGGAACGCATGCAAGCCGTGCTCATGACCGGCAAACCCCTCCGCAACTAACCGCGCACGCATTGGGCCGCCGTGTAGGCGGCCCTCCCCTCTCCCGCGGTACGCTGGTAGCCGCCAGCGAAATTGGCCATCGCAACTCTCCTCCGAAAGCACCACCCTCTTCTTCTCTCACGCAACTCGCAACTCTCCTCCGATGCACTACCCTCCTC
>JAFMRP010000574.1 GCA_017354095.1 Ktedonobacteraceae bacterium | reverse complement strand
CCGCCTCCTTCATCCGCACCGATATGGGTGGTCCATTTGGAACGTCTGTTGGAAAGGGAGACAAAGGGTGAGAAAGGCAACCTCAAGGGCCCCGCGCCACCACCCGTCCGCCCCTTGCCCCTACAGATCCGGGTGGGTCGTGCAAGATGTCATATTTTCGAGCGGGTCTCGTGTTTTTGCAAGACGAGACGATGGGATGAGGGATATGCCGTATCCGACGCGTCACGGCGGGGACGCACTCTGCGAACGCACTACACAAGACGATAACGACAAGAATGCGCTACGAGACGATATTCATGTGATGGGGGTAGTATAGCATAAAATGCCGAGTTTTACAAGAGATTTTTGTCAATCTGGTTTATATTTATAGAATTCGATTAATACGAGGTTTTGGGGTGATTTGTTGATAGGGGATGTTTGTTGTGCCGGCGAGCGAGTGAAGTAGTGCAGTCCCTCGTAAGTTTTGTTCGTGATGTGCTCACCGATCTGTAGTATGGAAGGAGTGAGCTGGCCCTCCACAAGGGGTCCTACATTTTCGATGGGTTGAGAGGGAGATAAGGATCGGTTGGTAGGGTTCGGTGAGGAGCCTGCGGGTCCCCGCTAATGAATTTTAAGAAAATAATGGGGGGATATGGAGCGTTGGAGGGGAGCGAACCGGCCCTCCGCAAGGTAGAGACGGAGAAAGGCGTGTAGGGTTGGGTGGGAGGCCTATCGGGCTCTCGCTGAAGCGAGTCACTGCACCGGATTTCAGGTGGGTCAGCAAGGGACGAGGTTGGCCTGCGGGTTTTCATGCGCTGCTCGTATACGCTTATAAATTCTGAAGGGTCATGAAGAGGGTGATATACTCTTCATCGGGGGGGATCGAGAAGGTATTGTTTCTTTGGGGTCAGGGGATGACTCAGAAGATAACAGGGAACGGGAAGGAGTCTGGAATGATTGGAAGTAATGGGCAGCAGGGAGACAGATTTGACCAGAATGCTGTGCGTATTGAGCCGTGGGGTCAAGGTGATCTTCCACTTTTGAAGAAGCTGCTGGGTGATCCGGCGATGACCGAGCATCTGGGGGGTCCTGAGACTGACGAACAACTTGTCAAGCGTCAGGCTCGCTACGAGGACACCGGTCGAGACAGGATGTTTAAGATTGTTCTTGAAGCTACTGGAGAGGCTATCGGGTCGGTTGGATACTGGGAGCGCACCTGGCGGGGTGAGCAGGTCTATGAGATGGGGTGGTCGGTGCTGCCGGCGTTCCAGGGGAGGGGTATCGCGGGTGCGGCGACCGCCCAGGCTTTGAGCCGGGCCAGGTTGGATGGCTTGCATCGGTTTGTGCATGCCTTCCCCTCGGTTGACAATCCCCCGTCGAACGCGATCTGTCGCAAGCTGGGGTTCACCCTGGTTGAGGAATGCGAGTTTGAGTATCCCAAGGGTAGTTTTATGCGGTGCAATGACTGGCGTTTTGATCTTTCTGTGGGTAGCTAAGGGCAAGTCATATAAGATGTATTTGGGGAGGGAGGTGGGGGGTATAAAGTCAAAGTGGCCCACAGGGGATGGTGCCTGTGGGCCGGGGTATGAGGTGAGGTCGTTATCTATTTTCGGTGCGGTGGAAGGATTCGGCGTGGGTTGTGCCGATTTTCTTGCCTACCGTGGCGTGATAGCTATCGATCCATGAGCGTATCTCTTCAAAGTGGTCGCCGAGCTGGCTGGTGTGGGCGCGCAGGGCTTCCCATTTGAGTTCGATGGTGCTGGAGATGTCGCTAATGTAGTTCTCTTTGGGTGAGCTCATAATAAAGACTTCTTTGACTTTATGTGGTTTCAGGCCTTCTTTTTCGAAGAGGTCGGGGAAGTCCCATGGGTTCTGGGATGCGGGATAGACGGCGGCCAGCGCGGCCTCGCCCGCGGCCATGTGGTCGGGGTGATAGGCGCCCAGGCTCATGGCTGGCTCCCATGTTCGTACGGGAGACTGGCAGATGAGACGAGTTGGTTTATAGGTGCGGTACAGCCGTACCAGTTCCTTGCGCAGTTCGATGGTGGGTTGTAACTCGCCGTCGCGGTGTCCCAGGAAAAACACGTCTTTGACGCCCAGGATGGCGCAGGCGTTGCGCTGTTCCTGCATGCGTGTTGCGACGATGCGCTGGCGTGCCTCCTCGCTCACGTCGGTCGCGTCATCGGGGCCGCCGCTGCTACTATCTGTACAGAGAACGTAGTAGACCTCCCAACCTTCTTTGGCCCAGCGGGCCGCGGTTCCCGCGCACCCGAACTCGGCGTCATCCGCGTGGGCCATGACTACCATTGCTACTTTTTGCTGTTGTTGTTCGCTCACTTAATGCTTCCTTCCCAATAAAACAAAGGGTTACAGTATAGTTATTTTCTCATCATAGCATAGCATGCAGGGAAGAGCTAAACTTCTTACATATTGCTCTGGGGGAGATTGTTTTGGAAAATTGGGGGGATAAGCTCTTGACAGGGGGTGGGAGGTATAGTATTATTAGCCGTGTTGAATGAAGCCGCCTGTATGCGCGGGTGAGCTGGTGACAATAGCGAAGAGGGTACACCCGTTCCCATCCCGAACACGGAAGTTAAGCTCTTCAGCTCCAACGATACTGTGTGGGCAACTGCATGGGAAAATCGGACGTCGCCATCTCACCTGCTCACATGGGCGGCTTTTTTTTATTGATGTGCGGGGCTACCGGGTTCTTTCAAGTATAGTTTTTTGTAGTGGGCATGAGCGGGCTACCTGACAGGCTACGGGGTTGAACTGTCCGGGCTACAGGGTTGGACTGCCCAGACGCCGTAGTAGCCGGTTTTTTCCCCCTGCGTGTTTTCTGAGTGAAATTCGCCTACAATCTCACCTCCGATTTTGGGGACGCCGTCGAAAAACAGGGTGTCGCCCAGCGAGGGGAGTTTCACGCTGAAGTGGATGGTTCGATCCTGTGGTTTGCTCTTGCTGGTGGTGGCATCGACCGTTCCGTTGAAGTTGCCGACCTGGTCGAGACCACGGAAAATGCCGGTGATTTTGTTTTGCTGTTGTTGTAGATTGTTGAGATACATATTTGAGCTTTTGCTGGTCACGCCGCTGACGTTGGCGGTTCCGGCATAGCAGGAATCGAGCTGGGGGTAGAGGGCTCCACCGGCAGTGGTGGTCGCAGTGAAGGTGTTTTGTGTGGCGGAGGGGTGAGGCGCGGTGGGGGAAGAATGCGCAGTCTGGGTGGAGCGTGCTCCGACGGCGCTGAGTAAGATACCATTGACGATAACCGCGGCGATCCCTAATAAGATGAGAGTCAGGGCCAGGACGGCCTTCCAGGTTGGGCGAGTTGGGGGGCGTTTTTTGTGTAATGTTCGCGTGGGGATGCCTTCGAAGTCACGCGCCGTAAAGGGGAGTGGTGTTTCGAGGAGGCGGTTGGTGTCGATTGAGGTCAGCACGGCTTCGTTCAGCTCGCGCCAGAATTCGGCGACGGAGGAGAAGCGATCGGCGCGGCTGAGGGACATGGCGCGTTCAATGACCCTGGCGACCGGGGCAGGGATGTCGTGACGGGCCTTGTCGAGAGGGATCAGGGGATCGCGCTCCCCGTTTACGCATCTATCCAGCGCATCGACGGGGACGGTGCCGGCCAGGAGTGTGTAGATGGTCGCGCCCAAGCCGTAGACATCGGTCTGGACGCTGGTGCCCTGGTTGTATTGTTCGGGGGCGGCATAGCCTGGTGTGCCGTAGCGAAAGATGCTGGTGGTCTGGTCTTCAATAAATTCCTTCGCCAGGCCAAAGTCCACCAGGAATGTGTTGCCTTCTGAAACGGTGACGATGATATTGGAGGGTTTGATGTCGCGGTGGACGACGGGATGTTCCTGGCTATGCAGGTAGGTGAGGGCTTCCACGACGGGCGCGAACATTTTGAGCACGATAGCCAGGGAGAAGCGTTTGCCCGGCTGGCTCCGACGCAGGGCTTCGAGGTCTTTGCCTTCAATGTAGTCCATGAGTAGATAGATACGCCTGCGCTTTGGGTCTTCGAATACTCGATAGACGCGGGGGAGGGCCGGATGTTGCAGGCGTTTGAGGAGCGCCGCTTCGGAGAGGAGCTGCTCTTTTTTGCGTTCATCTGGATCGATGAGTTCTTTCATGGCATATACGCGCTGCTCATGGCGATCCCGGACAAGGTAGATGGCGCTGAAGCCGCCTTTGCCAAGGAGGCTTTCGATGAGATAACGGTTCCCACCACGGCCACGTATGAGGGTACCGAGGGGAAGTGTTTTTTGCTGTTCTTGCTCTTTCAGCACGCGACACCTCATGAATAGCTTCCTCATCTCGCCGCCACCCACGGCGGCGAGATGAGGAGTGAAGGTATCCGGGGGGCTACGCCC